>DASUZG010000445.1:0-10959 GCA_036376995.1 Azonexus sp.
TCGTCTACATAGAAGGCGACGGCGTCGGGGGCGGCATCGGCTTCATGGCCGATGCGCCACAGGCACAGCGGGTCGAGGATGGTGCCGGGCGGCACGTCGAGGATCCAGTCGCAGCTGTGCGCCGCCTGCAGCAGGTCGAGCGTCGCCTTCTCCTGGGTCGCGTCGGGAACCACGTGCCAGCCGATGTTGGGCACCTCCTCGAGGCCGGCCGGGGCCGGTAGCGGCGTCACCACGTCGACGCGCCAGTTGCCGTAGAACTGGTGGTTGAGGCTCTCGAAGGTGTCGGCCAGCAGGGCCTGCTGGCCGTCGGCCAGGCGCAGCAGGATCTGGAACACCGGCCGGGACTTCCAGGCGTCGATGCTGCGTTCGATCAGCCGGGCGTCGGCGGGCACGAAGCTGCGTTTGGCCAGCCAGCGGCGGTACTGGGCATCGAGCGTGGCCTGCTCGGACGGCTCGGCGGCGGCATCCTTGCCGCCTTCGCCGCGCAGGTCGTCGAGATCGACCAGGCGGTTGGCGGAGAGTTCGAGCAAGGGCGTCTGCGCCGTCGGCTGGCGCAGCTTGCGCCCGGTCGCGGCCTTCAGGAACTCGGCTTCGCGCGCCAGCCAGGCATCGATGTGCTTGCGTTCGACGCGCATGCCCAGCTGCGCGGCGATGCCGGTCAGCAGGCTTTCCAGCGTCGTCCGCGCCAGTTCCTTGCGGCCGATGCTGAGGGCGCTGGTCTGGATGATCGCGCGCAGCAGCACCCAGCCGGCCGGAATCGGCGCCGGTAGCGCCCATTCTTCGTCGATGGGGGTGATCTGCCCGGCCGCCTCGACCAGGTTGAACGGCGTCAGGTCGATATGCCGGCCGGCCGTCTCCCAGCTGTCGAGCAGCAGCGGATTGCTGCCGGGCAGCGGCTGGCTGTTGGCCAGCAGGTGCTGGGTGTAGGGCAGGTAGGCGGCGACCAGCTCCTTCTCGGCATTGGCCTGCAGCTTGGCTTTCAGCATCGGCCAGGCCATCAGGCGGCCGGGCACGTAGGTGGAGGCGCCCAGCTGGTGGGCGATACCGTTGCCGGTGGCGGCTTCGCCCGCCGGGCCGAGGCGCGCCTTGGTGACACGGATGGCGCCGCCCGTCTCCCGGGTGAACACCGTTTCGGTGCGGAAGGCCGCCTGCCGGCCGGGGGCGAAGCACCAGGCGAGTTCCTCGGCGCGGGTGCTGGGCCGGGCCGCGTCGACGGCGGCGACGAGCAGGAAGGAGTTGGCGAAATGCTGCAGCACGCGATTGTCCTCGAGCGTGCGGGCGACCAGCTGTTCCGAGAACAGCCGGCGGTTGCGCCCGGCGTAATCGCGGGCCTCGGTGCGCAGCAGCAGGTCGGCGACGGCGAAGCCGGGGGTGTGGAAGGCGCAGTCGCTGACGATGGCGCTGGGAATCTTGTAATCGGGGAAGGGATAGAGGAATTCGACGCTGCTGCAGCCGGCCTGGCGCAGGATGGCTTCGAGCCGTTCCTTGCCGAAGGTGACCGCGGTGTTCTCGCCGTACAGCTCGTTGGGGCCGAAGAACGGGGTGCCCTGGTGGTCTTCGCCGCAGCCGTTGAAATATTTCAGGCCGAGCTGGTTCTCGATGGCGATGACCAGCCGGCCGCCCGGCTTCAGGTAGCGCAGCGCCTGTTTCAGGTAGGCCAGCACCGGGTCGGGGCCGGGGGCGAAGTAGGGCGAGTATTCGAGCACCCCGATCAGCGTGACCCAGTCGAACTGCCGGTCGCTTTCGAACTGGACCAGATCGTCGAGCATGACCCGGACGTTGGGCAGGTCGCGGCAGCGCTCGGCGGTGATCGCCGCCCGCGGAGCGCCGCCTTCGACGGCGGTGACGTCGAGGCCGCGCTCACCGAGATAGCGGGTGATGGCGCCGCAGCCACAGCCCAGTTCGAGCAGGCTCTCGCCGGGCGCGAACTGCAACGGCCGGAGCAGGCAGTGGCGGGCCGGCGTCAGGTGGTATTCGCTGCGCCAGTCGCCGATCTTGCCCTGCAGTTCCGCCGAGAACACCGAACGGTCGGCACTGGCGCGGATCGTCTCGAGCAGGCCGAGTTCGAAGGACTGGCCGTCCGAGTAGCCGATGCCGGTGAAGTCGGACCGGGTCCAGAGATTGGTGGTCGGGTCGTAAGTGTGGTCCATGGCGTGGTGTGGATATCGAAGGTGCGGAACGGAAAGCCGGTGGCCGGCGGGCTGTGGGGCGAACTCTACCTGATGCGCGGCCGCGGTGGCGGCCGGGCCGCGCGGGCGGCCGGCCTTATTGCGGCCACCGCCGGCCCTCGAGCAACTGGTGGCAGGTCCGCACTTCCGGGTCGTCCGGCGACAGTTCGGCGGTCGCGGCGGTGAATTCGCGCGCCGAGGCGAGATCGCCGATGGCCAGGCTGAGCCGGGCCAGTCCCATCAGGCCGCGGGTTTCCAGGAGCGTACGGGCCGGGTGGCGGCTGGCCTGGGCCAGCGTGGCGCGGTAGCAGTCGAGTGCGGCGGCGAGATCGCCGGCCTGTTCGTGCAGGCCGCCGAGCGCCAGCCGGTAGTGCGGGTCGTGTCCGGCCAGCGCCTCGCGCTCGAGCAGGAACTGCCGGCCCGGCTCGATCGCCTCGCCGAACACGCCGATGCGTACCAGGTCGAGCAGTTCGCCGACGATATGCGGCGGCCGGATGGCCGCGCCGGGGGCGAGCCGCTCCAGGCACTGCCGGGCTTCGCCCTGCCAGGCTTCGCGCTGGCCCCACAGCCGGTACAGTTCCATCAGCTTGAAACGGGCATAGAGATCGGCCGGGTCGTCGGCGATGGCCAGGCGCAGCAGGCGTTCGTCGCGTGCCTGCTTGTCCTTGCCGGCGAGCTGCCCCGGCGTGTAGCCGATGTGCTCGACCGGCGTCTTCAGCTGGCCGAGGCGCTGGCCGGTGCGGGCCAGGCGGGCGAGCACCGGTTCGGCGATGTCCTCGTGGATGCGGTAGCGGTAGCGCAGCGCCGGGTCGCGCGGAAACAGGCGCAGCAGGTGCGACGAGCGCCGGCCGCCATTCGGCTGCAGGCTGGCGATGTTGATCGTCGCGGCGCCGATGGCCGGGGCGGCGAGCAACTGGCGCAACTCGGCGGCAAAACCGGGGCCGGGAAACTCGTCGGCATCGAGGACCAGCACCCAGTCGCCGCGGGCATGCTCGAGAGCGACGTTGCGGGCGCGGGCGAAGTCGTCCGGCCACGGAATCTCGATCACCTCGGCGCCGGCGGCGGCGAGCAGGGCCTGGCTGCCGTCGCTGGAGCCGGTATCGACGACGACGAAGTGCTCGGCCAGGCCGGCGGTGCTGGCGAGAAAGCGCGGCAGCACGCCGGCTTCGTTGCGGACGATCATGCACAGCGACAGGCTGGGGCTGTTCATCGTGTTTTCGCCCCTCATTCGGTGCTGATGACGCGGTTCTTGCCGGTCTGCTTGGCCTGGTACATGGCTTCGTCGGCGCGCTTGATCACCGTGGCCTGGTCGTCGCCGGCGCGCATCTGGGTGACGCCGCAACTGAAGGTGATCAGGACTTTCTCGTTGTCGTTGAGGAAGAACTTGCGGGTCAGTTCGCGCTGCAGGCGGGTCATGGCCGTGACGGCGTCGGTGAGCGGCGTTTCCGGCAGCAGGATGATGAATTCCTCGCCGCCGAAACGGGCGACGGTGTCCTGCGGCCGCAGCGTCTCGCGGCAGACGCCGGCGAGATGAACGAGCGCCTGGTCGCCGGCGGCATGGCCGAGCGAATCGTTGAGCTTCTTGAAATTGTCGAGGTCGAGCAGGGCGACGCAGAGCACGGTGTCGTGCCGCTGGGCGCGGGCGGCCTCCTTGGCGAACATCTCGTCCAGGCCGCGCCGGTTGAGCACGCCGGTCAGCTGGTCGTGGCGGACGAGGTCGCCAGTGGCTTCCAGTTCGAGCTCCAGTTCGTGGATGCGCGCTTCCGATTCGGCGACCTTCTGCTGCATCGAGCGCAACTCGTCGCGCGAGCGCTGGGCGTTGATCTGGATGGTGCGGGTTTCGCGCATGACTACGCCGAGCACGCTTTCGAGTTCGCCGATGTCCCTGGCGGCACTGATCTTCCCGGCGCACTCCTCGATCCGGTCGTGGTAGTCGGAGGTGGCGTCGGCGAAGTCGGCCAGCTGATCGACGAAGCCGGCCAGCAACTGCTTGATCGCCTCGCGCGCCTCGGACAGGCTGGCTTTCAGCTGGCTCTGCTTGAACAGCACTTCCTTCAGGCGCCGCTCGGCATCGTCGATCGCCCGCTGCGACAGGGGCTTGTCGATGATGTCGCGGACCACCTCGATCTGGCCGTGCAGCCAGTGGTCGTCGAGCACCAGTTCGGTGATGTTCTCGACCAGCAGGCGCAGCAGGCCGAGCAGGCTGGCGCGCAATTCGGCCTGGTCTTCGGCGAGCAATTCGAGCTTGAAGGCGAAACGCTTCAGGCGCGTCATGAATTCCTGCATCTGCGCGACGCTGCCGGCATTGCGGATGTCGTTGGCCAGCGTCCTGGCGTCGCCGGCCAGTTGCGGGCTTTCCAGCAACTGCGAGGCGATCGCCGTCTCCAGCGTGAACGCGAACAGCTGGCGCAGTTGCGGCAGCAACTCGTCACCCGCGCCGCCGGCGGCCGGGGCCGCTTCGCTGGCAGGGGCGCCGGCCGCTTCGCCTTCGCGCCCCTGGCCCCACGAGCGGAGCAGGCCCTGCAGGCGGGTGAACAGGAGTTCCGGGTTGGCGCTGCTGGCGCTCAGCACATGCTCCAGCGCTTCCCGCTTGCGGGCGGCGGTCAGGCCGATGTGGCGGGCGTCCCACTGCTTGAGCAGCTCGCCGATCAGGTCCGCCCACGACAGTTTCTGGGCTTCGGCCAGGTTGGCCACGAAGTGGACCAGGCTGGTCTTGTAGTCGTCCCAGTTGGCGGCCTTGACCGCCTCGTCGAGCTGGCGGGCCAGGCGCAGCTGGTCGGGCGTGGCCTTCGGCAGTTCGCCGGCCAGCGCCCGCAACTGCCGTTCCGGGAACGGTTCGGCCGCCGGCTTGATGCCGGCGATTTCCTGGTACAGCGTCAGGTAATTGTCCGGGGTCGGCGGAATGCGCCGGACCGCGAGCTGGCGCAGCGCTTCGCGGGCGATTTCGAAAGGGTTGGTCAGGGTGGCCATGTCGATTGTCAGGTGATCAGGCTATAATCCGGCCCCGCTGGCGCGGGCCCCCGTAGCATGAAGGTCGTGCAGTTGATTTGTAATCATCAGGTAGCGGTTCGATTCCGTTCGGGGGCACCAGTTGCAGCCATCAGGGTCACTCGTCGGGTGGCCCTTTTTGTTGCCCGCGTCCGCGCGCCCGGCATTGCCGCGATGATAACCGCGGCCGGGCAAATGCTACAGCGGACCCCGCGGCCGCGGCCCTTTCGATGCCGCGCCGATCGCGGCCCCGTCAAGGTTTGTGTTTATACTGCCGCCTCCGAATGTACCGCGCCGGGTGCCTTGGCCGGCGGTGAACATCGACGATGGACAAAATTGCTCAGGGGGCCGGTAGATGGCGGTTGTTTCCGACAAGCGATCGGAATTGAAGCAGGCGATCTGGTCGCTGCGGCGCATTTTCCTGGTCGCCGCGGCGTTCAGTTGCGTCGTCAATGTGCTGATGCTGGCACCATCGCTGTACATGATGCAGGTTTATGACCGTGTGCTGACCAGCCAGAACGAGATGACGCTGCTGGTGGTCACGCTGCTGATCCTCGGCGTCTTCTCGCTGCTCGGCGGGCTGGAGTGGGTGCGCGGCCAGTTGCTGGTGCGCAGCAGCGCGCAGCTCGACCGCCAGCTGTCGGACCGCGTCTTCAACGCCGCCTTCGACGCCCGCCTGCATGGCCGCGGTCTCAGCCCGGGGCAGGCTCTGGCCGATCTGGCCGGGCTGCGCCAGTTTCTCGGCGGCAGCGGCATCATCGCCTTCTTCGACCTGCCGTGGATTCCCGTCTACCTGGTGGTGATCACCCTGCTGAACCCGCTGCTCGGCCTGTTCGCCCTGGTCGGCGGCCTCTTCCTGCTGGCCCTGACCTGGCTCACCGAGCGGGCCACCCAGCAGCCGCTGGCGGCGGCCGGCACGGCCGCGATCCAGGCCGGCAATTTCGCCAACGCCAATCTGAAGAATGCCGAGGTGATCGAAGGCATGGGCATGCTGGCGGCGATCCGTGGCCGCTGGTTCGACAAGCATCGCATCGGCCTGCTGCGCCAGCAGGAGGCCAGCGACCGGGCGAGCGTGATCGGCGCCTTCACCCGCTTCGTGCGCCTGGCGCAGCAATCCCTGGTGCTCGGCCTGGGAGCGCTGCTGGTCATTGAAGGCGAGTTGTCGTCCGGCGGCATGATCGCCGCGTCGATCCTGATGGGCCGCGTGCTGGCGCCGGTCGAGCAGGTGATCGGCGCCTGGAAGTCGCTGGTTGCGGCGCGCACCAGCTATGAACGTCTGCAGAAGATGCTCGAAGCCTTCCCGGTGCGTGCCGAACGCATGCCGCTGCCGCCGCCGACCGGGCAGGTGCGCCTGGAGAACCTGCTGGCCCAGGCGCCGGGCACGCAGCGCCCGATCCTGCGCATTCCGCTGGCCGAGATGGGGCGCGGCGAAATCGTCGGCGTCATCGGCCCGAGCGCCTCCGGCAAGTCGACGCTGGCCCGCGTGCTGATGGGCATCTGGCCGCTGGCGGCCGGCACGGTGCGCCTCGACGGCGCCGACATCGCCAGCTGGGACCGCGGCACGCTCGGCCCCTTCGTCGGCTATCTGCCACAGGACGTGGAGTTGTTCGAAGGCACGATCGCCGAGAACATCGCCCGCTTCGGCCCGGTCGATCCGCAAAAGGTGGTCCGTGCCGCCGAGCAGGCGGGCATCCACGAGATGATCCTGCGCTTTCCCAATGGTTACGACACGGCTATCGGTCCCGATGGCGAGTTTCTCTCCGGCGGCCAGCGCCAGCGCATCGCGCTGGCCCGGGCGCTGTATGGCGAGCCGGTGTTCCTGGTGCTCGACGAGCCGAACTCGAGTCTCGACGACGCCGGCGAGAAGGCGTTGCTGCGCGCGGTGGCCGACCTCAAGGCGCGCGCGGCGACAGTCGTGCTGATTTCGCACCGGACCAGCATCATCGCCGTCGTCGACAAGCTGCTGGTGCTCAAGGACGGCATGATCCACGCCTACGGGCCGCGGACGGAAGTCCTGCGGACACTCAACGAGGCGGCGCGCGCGGCACTGCCGGCGAACGGGGGGGCGGCGGCATGAAGTGGCGTTTCTGGCAGTTCGACAGCGAGCCGGCCGATGATGCCGGGCGTCAGCCGCGCACCGATACCGGCGGGCTGGTGCGCGGCGGGGCGGCCGTTTTCCTTGGCGGCCTGGCGCTGGCGCTGCTCTGGGTGCTGTTCGCGCCGATCGACGAGGGGGTGCCGGCCAACGGCAGCTTCATGGTCGATACCAAGCGCAAGGTCGTGCAGCATCCGCAGGGCGGCGTGATCCGCCATATCGCGGTGCGCGAAGGACAGGAAGTCAAGGAAGGCGACATCCTGCTGACGCTCGACGACACCCAGGCCCGTGCTGACTACGAGGGTATCCGCAAGCGCTATCTCGGCGCCCGCGCGGCCGAAAGCCGGCTGCTGGCCGAACAGGCGGCGGCGCGCAGCATCGATTTCCCCGACGAGCCGGCAGCTGCGGCCGGTGATCCGGTGTGGCAGGAATACAAGCGGGTCCAGGCCGATCTGCTGGCCAGCCGGCGCGGCGCCTTGAGCAGCGAACTGGCGGCGCTCGACGAAGCCATTCGCAGCAACGAGGAAGCGGCGCGCAGCCACGAACGGCAATGGGAGTTCAAGGGCCGCCAGCACCGGGCGCTGGTCGAGGAGCGTGACGGCATGCGCGAGCTCGCCGGCGACGGCTATGCGCCGCGCAACAAGCTGCTGGAACTGGAGCGGCTGGTCACCGAGTCGGAAGCCCGGATGTCCGAACTGCAGTTCGAGATGGGGCGCGCCCGGCGGACCTCGGCGGAATTGAAGCTCAAGCGGGTGCAGCGCGAACAGGAGTACCGCAAGGAAGTGGCGACCGAAATGGCCGCCGTCCGCCTCGAGCTGGAAGTCGAGGGCGAGCGTCTGAAGGCGGCGCGCGACGTCCTCGCCCGGACCGCGATCCGGGCGCCGGCCAGCGGCGCGGTGGTCGGCCTGGCCAGCCAGACGGTCGGCGGCGTGATCGCCGCCGGGGCGCGCATCATGGACGTGGTGCCGCGCAACGAAGCGCTGATTTTCGAAGCCCAGGTGCCGCCCAACCTGATCCACCGGGTCAGCGTCGGGCAGACGGCCAGCATTCGCTTCTCCAATTTCGGCGCCTCGCCGATGCTGACCGTCGACAGCCGGGTGATTTCGGTGGCGGCGGACCTGCTGACCGATCCGGTGACCAACATCGCCTATTACCTGGCCCGGGTGCAGGTCACGCCCGAAGGCCAGAAGGCGCTCGGCAGCAATGTCCTGCAGCCCGGCATGCCGGCCGAGATCGTGATCAAGACCGGCGAGCGCTCGATGCTGTCGTACCTGCTGCATCCGCTGGCCCGGCGCTTTTCCCGGTCGATGACTGAAGAATGATCCGCTGCTGCGTACTGCTCCTGCTGCTGGCCGGCCAGGCCTGGGCCGAGCCGGAGAGCCTGTTGCGCCTGTACCGCGATGCCCGGGTCAATTATCCGAACTACCTGGCCTCGCGGGCCGAGGCCGCAGCCGAGGCCGAGCGCGAGGCGGTCGCCCGCGGGCGCCTGCTGCCCAATATCAATATTGGCGGCAACTACGGGCGCAGCGACACGACGCGCAAGACGCCGCGCCTGGGCGACGACCAGTTCGAGTACGACTACTACGCCTACAACCTGAACCTGCGCCAGTCGCTGTTCCGCCTGCAGGACTGGGCCGAGTACCGCAAGGCGCGGGCCTTGAGCCAGTCGGCGACAGCGCTGGAGGGGCGGGCGGACAACGACCTGGTGATCGGCATGGTCACCGTCTTCCTCGAACTGTCGCTGCTGAACGAACGTCTGCGCCTGCAGGAAGCCCAGCGCGTGGCGACCGACAACCAGCTGGCGGCGGCGCGGCGCGGCTTCGAACTGGGCACCGGGACCCGCATCGACATCGACGAGATGCAGGCGCGGGCCGACCTGCTGCTGGCGCAGACCTATGAACTGGAGCGCCAGCGCGACTTTCGCCAGCGCGAACTCGAGGGCTATGCCGGGCGTCCGGTGGGCGAGTTGCCGGTGCTCGACGCCGAGGCCTTTTCGCCGGCGCGCCTGCTGCCCGCCGGGCCGGTGGAAAAATGGGTGGGCGATGCGCTGGCGGCCAACAACGACTTTAGGCTGCTGACGGCGCAGATGGAAGCCGCGGAGCAGGACGTGCTGGCCGCGCGCTCCGGGCATTTCCCGACCCTCGATTTCGTGGCCAGCGTCGGCCGCAGTTCGAACGACAGCGTGACGACGCTCAGCAGTGCCGGCGATGTCCGTTACGAAACCTCCAGTCTCGGCCTGCAACTCAACGTGCCGCTGTTCGCCGGCGGCCAGGTGTCGGCGCTGGTCCGCCAGGCGCAGGCCCGGCATAGCCAGGCGCGCTACCGGGTGGAGGAGCTGCGGGCGCGCCTGGAGCGCGAGGTCCGCCGCGAGTTCGACAACGTGACCCGCGGCTGGGAAATGATCCGGGCCCTGGAGCGCGCCGAACAGTCGGCCCGCCAGAGCTTGCGCGCGGTGCGCAAGGGCATCGACGCCGGTGTCCGGTCGACGACGGACCTGCTGGTCGCCGAACAGCAATATGTTGCCGCTAAAGTTGAGCTGTCCCGCGGCCGTTATCAATTGCTGGGGTCCGTGCTCAAGCTGAAGTCGATGGCCGGACCGGTCTATGACGACGATTTCGAAAGACTGGATGCGTGCTTTCGAATAAATGTCAAAAGTGGTTGACTTGATCAAAAATAACAATTTGACACTGATCTGGCAATCGTGTCTGATTGTGTAATGCACTAATTCCATCTTCGGCGAAGCGCGGCCCGTGCTCCCGAAACCCCCTGTAGGAGTAGAACATGGCTAGCATCATCACCGGACTTACGACCGCCCAGATCGCAGCGCTGACGACTGCTGAAATCGACGGGCTGACCACGGAAGACATTGCGGCATTTACTACTACGCAGATCGGGGCGCTGACCACGGTCCAGATTCCGGTCATTACGACCGCCAACATCGCCGAGTTCTCGACGGCCCAGATTGCCGCTTTCAAGGCGCTGCAGATTCCGGCCTTCACCACCGGTCAGATCGAAGCCTTGACGACAGCGCAGGCCGCGGCGCTGACGGCTTCGCAGATCATCAATTTCACCACCGCCCAGGTGGCGGCGTTCGAGACCGTGGATTTCGCCGCGCTCAGTACCGCCGCCGTCGCCCTGCTGACCAATGCCCAGCTGGCCGCCATTACCACCGCCCAGGCTGGAGCGCTGACCGCTGGCCAGGTCGCCGCGCTCGGGGCGAGCAAGATCCTCAACCTGCAGACCGAAGATTTCGCCAGCCTGTCGACGACCGCGGTCGCCGGGCTGACCACCGCCCAGGCGGCGGCGCTGACCTCGACCCAGATCACGGCGATGACTACCGCCCAGGTCCAGGCGCTGGAAACCGCCGATGTCGAGAAGCTGAGCACCGGGGCCATCGGCAGCCTGTCCACGGCGCAGGTCGTGGCCCTGACCACCGGCCAGGCGGCGGCGCTGACCAGCGCCCAGGTCGCCAAGCTGACCACCACCCAGCTGGCGGCGCTGGATGCAGCTGATTTCGGCGCCCTGTCCACGGCCACCATCGCCGCCTTGTCGACGGCCCAGATCGCGGCGCTGAGCAATGCGCAACTGGCTGAACTGACCGGCGCCCAGGCAGCGAAGCTGACCTCGGCGCAGCTAACCAAGCTGACCACGGATCAACTCGGCGCACTCACCAGCTCCGCCATCGCCGGCATTTCTACCATCGCGCTG
>DASUZG010000446.1:0-11090 GCA_036376995.1 Azonexus sp.
GCCGATGGCGCGGGCCAGGCCGTGTTCGCGCACTTCCTGCAGTGCCGGCTGCATTGCCTTCCAGTCGCGGCGGTCGCCGACGATGTGCGGGAAGGCGTCGGGGCGCATCGATTCCTCGACGAAGCGTTCGACCATGCGCGCCGGCATGTAGGCGCCGAACACCAGGCCGGTCGCCGTGGTCAACGACATGACGGTGCCGGCGCGCAGGTTCATGTGGATCGGGTGGCTCGATTCCTCGAGATGGACCACCGTCGGTCCGGCATTGCCCCACAGCGACAAGGCGACCGTGTGATGAATGCGCTGTTCCAGTTCGATGGCCGCGGCCATGCCCAGGCGCACCGGGTTGAGTTGGCGCAGGCAGGACAGGCCCATGCGCAGCGCCAGCGGCCCGAGGCCGTAGCGGCCGGACACCGGGTCCTGGGCGACCAGCCCAAGCTTGCCGTAGCTGACCAGGTAGGGATGGGCCTTGGCCGGCTGCATCTGCGCCGCTTCGGCCAGTTGCTTGAGGTTGAGCGGGCTGCCGGCGTCGGCCAGGGCGATCAGGATCTGGCCGCCGACTTCGATCGACTGGATGCCGCGTCGTTCCTTGTCGTCTTCGTTGTGCATGGCGATGGGGGAGGGCTGGAAGTTGGGCGAACCTTAACTGCCGGCCTGGGGATGGTCAATGGCAAATCGATTTTCGTGGAATCAAAAATTAGATATGGACAAATAAGTTGTGCAATAACAAAACGTGGACTAAGCTAGCTTCACCATAGAGAAAGGGCCCTGCCATGAGCACCAAACAATTCGCTTCCGTTGCCGACCTCGAAGTCAAGAAAACCACCTTCGCCCAGCTCTCGGCGCACTGCTGGGCCTACACCGCCGAGGGCGACCCCAACACCGGGGTCATCATCGGCGACGAGGCCGTGCTGATCTGCGACGTGCTGGCGACGCCGGCGATGGCGCAGAACCTGATCGCCGAGATCCGCAAGGTCACCGACAAGCCGATCAAGTACGCGGTGCTGTCGCACTACCACGCGGTGCGCGTGCTCGGCGCTTCCGGCTATAAGGCCGAGGGCCTGCAGGAAATCATCGCCAGCCGCGGCACCTACGAGATGATCGTCGAGCGCGGCCAGCAGGACATGATGTCGGAGTACGAGCGCTTCCCGCGCCTGTTCCAGAATTTCGAGTCGATTCCCGGCCTGACCTGGCCGACTCTGGTCTTCAAGGACGAGATGACCTTGTGGATGGGCCGGGATCTGGAAGTGAAGATCATGCATCTCGGCCCCGGCCATACCAAGGGTGACACCATCGTCTGGGTGCCGGCGGAAAAGGTGCTGTTCTCCGGCGATCTGGTCGAGGCCGATGCCGCCTGCTATACCGGCGACGCGCAACTGGAGGAATGGCCGGCGACGCTCGACGCGCTGGCCGCCCTCGGCCCGGAAAAGGTCGTCCCCGGCCGCGGCCCGGCGCTGGATACGCCGGCCAAGGTGGCTGCCGGGCTGGCCTACACTCGCGATTTCGTGACCACGCTGCTGAGTTCGGCCAAGGAGGCCGTGGCCCAGGGCATGACGCTGAAGCAGGCGATGGCGCATACCCGCAAGGCGATGGACCCGAAATTCGGCCAGGTCTTCATCTACGAGCACTGCCTGCCGTTCGACGTCACCCGCGCGGTGGACGAGGCCAGCGGCATCAAGCATCCGCGGATCTGGACGGCGGAGCGGGACAAGGAAATGTGGCACGGGCTGCAGGCGGAATAAGCCGCCACCCGGGTTTTCACAACAAAAAACAAAACCCAAATTCAATCGGAGGAGACAACCGATGCTGAGTACCTACAAGTATCCGAAATACGAGTATGTGACGCCGCCGGAGCAGAAGGGCGGCGAGAGCCGCCGCTATCCGGTGGTCGTGGTCGGCGCCGGCCCGGTCGGGCTGGCGGCGGCGATCGAGCTGGCGCAGTCGGGCGTGCCGGTGGTGCTGCTCGACGACGACGACACGGTGTCGGTCGGCTCGCGCGGCGTCTGTTACGCCAAGCGGGCGCTGGAAGTGCTCGACCGCATCGGCGTCGGCGATGCGGCGGTGGCCAAGGGCGTGAGCTGGAACGTCGGCCGCACCTTCTTCCGCGAGGAGGAGGTGTACAACTTCAACCTGCTGCCGCAGCCGGACCACAAGCGGCCGGGCATGATCAACCTGCAGCAGTACTATCTAGAAGAATTCGAGATCGCCCGGGCGCGCGAGCTGCCCAACCTCGACCTGCGCTTCAGGAACAAGGTCGTCTCGGTGGTGCCCGACGGCAACGGCGCGACGCTGCAGGTCGAGACGCCGGACGGCATCTACACGCTGGAGACCGACTGGCTGGTGGTGGCCGACGGCGCCCGCTCGGCGATCCGTCACCTGCTGGGGCTGGAGGTCGAAGGCAAGATCTTCATGGACCGCTTCCTGATCGCCGACGTGGTGATGAAGGCCGATTTCCCGGCCGAGCGCTGGTTCTGGTTCGATCCGCCCTTCCATCCGGGGCAGTCGGTGCTGTTGCACCGCCAGGCCGACAACGTCTGGCGCATCGACTTCCAGCTCGGCTGGCAGGCTGATCCGGAAGAGGAGAAGAAGCCCGAGAAGGTCATTCCGCGCATCAAGGCGATGCTGGGCGACGAGCGCGAATTCGAACTCGAATGGGTCAGCGTCTATACCTTCCAGTGCCGGCGCATGCATGAGTTCCGCCACGGCCGCGTGCTGTTCGTCGGCGACGCCGCCCACCAGGTGTCGCCCTTCGGCGCCCGCGGCGCCAATTCCGGCCTGCAGGACACCGACAACCTGTGCTGGAAGCTGAAGCTGGTGCTCGACGGCAAGGCGCCGGCCAGTCTGCTCGACAGCTATTCCGAGGAACGCACCTTCGCCGCCGACGAGAACCTGCTGAATTCGACCCGCTCGACCGACTTCATCACGCCCAAGTCGAAGACCTCGCTGACGTTCCGCAATGCCGTGCTGCTGCTCGCCCGCGACCATGCCTTCGCCCGCAGCCTGGTCAATTCCGGTCGCCTGTCGGTGCCCTCGTACCTGACCGAATCGCGGCTGAACACGCCGGACGGCGCCGCCTTCGCCGGCGACATGGTGCCCGGCGCGCCGCTGGACGATGCGCCGATCCGCGAGCGCGGCAACGCCGCCTGGCTCCTCGACCGCGTCGGCAACCGCTTCATGGCCCTGGCCTACGTCGCCGACCCGGCTGCCGTCGATGCCGCCACTGCCCGCCAGTGGCGCGCCCTGGCCGATGCGCCGATCCCGGTCGAGGTGGTGCTGGTCGCACCGAAGGCCGGCCCGGCGCCGGAAGGCCTGCGCCTGTTCGAGGACTACAGCGGGCGCTTCGCCGAACGCTACGACGCCGAGCCGGGCACCGTCTATCTGGTCCGCCCCGACCAGCACGTCGCCGCCCGCTGGCGCGCCTTCGACGCCGCCCGCGTCAAGGCGGCGCTGGCCCGCGTCACCTGCAACGCCCATTGAGGAGACGGCCATGTCCCTGAACCTGAAGCCCAATTTCAACGAACCCGGCAAACGCTACTTCCGCGCCTTCACGCCCGGCGACGATTTCTACGAGGCGCTGATCGACACCCACCGCGACCTGTCCGACGAGCAGAGCGCACTGGTCAATGCCAAGCTGGTGCTGCTGCTGGCCAACCACATCGGCGACATCAAGATCCTGCGCGAGGCGATGCAGATCGCCCGTGCCGGCGTTTAAGGAGAATCCCATGAAGATCCAGAGAATCCACCACGTCGCTTACCGCTGCAAGGACGCCAAGGAAACCGTCCAGTGGTACGGCAAGTACCTGAACATGGGCTTCATCCTGGCCATTGCCGAGAACGAGGTGCCGTCGACCAAGGAGCCCGACCCGTACATGCACATCTTCCTCGATGCCGGCGCCGGCAACGTGCTGGCCTTCTTCGAGCTGCCGACCAAGCCGCCGATGGGACGCGACCCGAACACGCCGGCGTGGACGCAGCACATCGCCTTCGAGGTCGAGTCGGTGGAGGCGCTGCTGGAAACCAAGGCCAAACTCGAAGCCGACGGCATCGCGGTGGTCGGCCCGACCGACCACACCATCTTCAAGTCGATCTATTTTTTCGACCCTTCCGGCCACCGGCTGGAACTGGCGGCCAACACCGGCACGGCGAAAATGGCGAAAATGCTCGACGACGTGAAATGGGCGATGCTCGACGAATGGGCGCAAACCCGCCGCGCCCCGAGCCACGCCCGCTGGATGCACGACGGCAGCTACGCTGGAGAATAAGCCCCGATGAAACTTGCCACCCTGAAGAAAGGCGGCCGCGACGGCACGCTGGTCGTCGTCAATCGCGCGCTGACCCGCTGCCGCCCGGTGCCGGCCATCGCCCGCACGCTGCAGGCGGCGCTCGACGACTGGGAGGCCGTCGAGCCGCAGCTGCGCCAGATCTACGAAGCGCTCAACAGCGGCGCCCTGGCCGATCCCGACCCGTTCGACCCCGCCGCCTGCCATGCGCCGCTGCCGCGCGCCTACCAGTGGGCCGACGGCTCGGCCTACGTCAATCACGTCGAGCTGGTGCGCCGCGCCCGCGGCGCCGAACTGCCGGCAGAGTTCTGGACCGATCCGCTGATGTACCAGGGCGGTTCCGACTCCTTCGTCGGCCCGCGCGACCCGATCTGGGCGCTGTCGGAGGACTGGGGCATCGACCTCGAAGCCGAAGTCGCGGTGATCGCCGGCGACCTGCCGATGGGGGCGAGCCCCGCCCAGGCCGGGCGCGCCATCCGCCTGCTCATGCTGGTCAACGACGTGTCGCTCCGGAACCTGATTCCCGGCGAACTGGCCAAGGGCTTCGGCTTCTTCCAGTCGAAGCCGGCCAGCGCCTTCTCGCCGGTCGCCATCACCCCCGACGAACTCGGCGCCGACTGGCGCGACGGCCGCGTGCACCGGCCGCTGACGGTGCATCTGAACGACGCCCTGTTCGGCCGCCCGGATGCCGGCACCGACATGGTCTTCAACTTCCCGCAGCTGCTCGCCCACGTGACCAAAACGCGCGAACTGGAAGCCGGTTCGATCGTCGGCTCGGGCACCGTCTCCAACAAGCAGGGCGGCCTGCACGGCTCGTCGATCGCGGCCGGCGGCGTCGGCTACTGCTGTCTGGCCGAAGTGCGGATGTACGAGACCATCGAAACCGGCAAGCCGCAGACGCCCTTCCTGAAATTCGGCGACACGGTGCGCATCGAGATGTTCGGCCGCGACGGCGAGAGCCTGTTCGGCGCCATCGAGCAGCGCGTCGCACCCTACCCCGGGTGAGTCCGGGGCCAGCCGCGGCGGCGCCGTCCTTTCGTCTGGCGGCGCTGCTGACCACGCTGGTCGCGCTCGGCCCGCTGTCGACCGACCTCTACCTGCCGTCGCTGCCGACCCTGGCGACGGTGTTCGCCACCGATGCGGCGCGCGTGCAGCTGACGCTGTCGGTGTACCTGGCCGGTTTCGCCGTCGCCCAGCTGGCCTACGGCGCCCTGTCCGACCGCTTCGGCCGGCGGCCGCTGATGCTGGGCGGCCTGCTGCTGTATTTCCTCGCTTCGCTCGGCTGCCTGCTGGCGCCCAGCATCGAGCTGCTGATCGCCGCCCGCTTCGTCCAGGCGGTCGGCGCCTGCGCCGGGCCGGTGCTCGGCCGGGCCATCGTCCGCGACGTCTGGGGACCGGTCGAGGCGGTGCGCGTGCTGGCCTACGTCAGCGGCGCCATGGCCGTCGCGCCGCTGCTCGGGCCGACCCTGGGCGGCTATTTGACCGTGTGGTTCGGCTGGCAGGCCAATTTCGTGCTGCTGGCGGTGTTCTCGGCGCTGCAACTGGCTGCCGTCCGCGCCTGGCTGGCCGAGAGCAACCGCCACCGCGACCCGGCGGCGACGCAGCCGCGGCGCATCCTCGGCAACTTCCGCCGCCTGCTCGGCGACCGCAACTACGTCGGCTACCTGCTGGCCCTGACCTTTTCCTACAGCGCGCTGTTCGCCTTCATCTCCGGTTCGGCGTTCGTGCTGATCGGCCGTTTCGCGCTGTCGCCGCAAGCTTTCGGCCTGTGCTTCGGTTTGGTCGTCGCCGGCTACCTGTCGGGCAGCCTGCTTTCCGGCCGGCTGGTCCGCCGTCACGGCGGCGACCGTCTGCTGCTCGCCGGCGGCGGGCTGGGGGCGGTCGCCGGGGCCGCCATGCTCGGCCTCGAACTGGCCGGCACGCAGCACCTGGCGGCGGTGCTGGCGCCGATGTTTTTCGTCACCGTCGCGGTCGGGCTGGTGATGTCCAATGCCGTCGGCCAGGCGCTGGCGCCGTACCCGC
Organism: Azonexus sp.; assembly: GCA_036376995.1. Classification (GTDB taxonomy): domain Bacteria; phylum Pseudomonadota; class Gammaproteobacteria; order Burkholderiales; family Rhodocyclaceae; genus Azonexus. Next base: position 6,300 of record DASUZG010000446.1, read on the forward strand.
AGATGGCCGGCGCCGCCTCGTCGCTGATGGGCTTCTGCCAGATGGGCATCGCCGCCGTCGCCGGCAGCCTGGTCGGCCACGGGCTGGACGCCGCGCCAACTGTCCTGCCGATGACAGTTGCCGGGTGCGCGTTGCTGGTACCGTTGTCCTTCCTCGCGCTGGTCCGCCACCGGCCGGCCTGATAGTCCGGAGTCGCCATGTTGAAGCTCTACACCTATTTCCGCAGTTCCGCCGCCTACCGCGTGCGCATCGCGCTCAACCTGAAGGGCCTGCCCTACGAGGCGGTGCCGGTGCATCTGCTGCGCGACGGCGGCCAGCAGAACCAGCCCGACTACCGCTCGCGCAGCCCGCTCGGCACGGTGCCGGCGCTGGAAGGTCCGGAAGGCGTGTTCACCCAGTCGCTGGCGATCATCGAATACCTCGACGAGACGCATCCGCTGCCGGCGCTGCTGCCGGCCTCGGCCGAGGGCCGGGCACGGGTGCGGGCGCTGGCCCAGACCATCGCCTGCGACATCCACCCGGTGAACAACCTGCGCGTGCTGCAGTACCTCGGCCGTGAGTTCGCCGCCAGCCAGCAGCAGAAGGACGACTGGTACCGGCACTGGGTCACGCTCGGCCTGCAGGCGGTGGAGACGCTGCTGGCCGGGCATCCGGCGACCGGCGACTTCTGCCACGGGCGCAGCCCGGGTCTGGCCGACTGCTGCCTGGTGCCGCAGGTGTTCAATGCCCGCCGCTTCAACTGCTCGCTCGACGCTTTGCCGACCATCCGGCGTATCGTCGACGCCTGCGAGGCGCTGCCCGCCTTCCATAAAGCCGCGCCGGCCATGCAGCCGGATGCCGAATAACGCACAGGAGAGACCATGACCTACGCCATCGACACCACCCCGTTGTGGACCCCCAATCCGGCCACCGTCGGCGACACGCGCATGGCGCAGTTCATGCAGGCCACCGGCCATGGCCGCTATGCCGACCTGTGGCAATGGTCGGTAGACCAGCCGGAAGCCTTCTGGAGCGAGGTGTGGCGCTTCTGCGGCGCGCTCGGCGAGCGCGGCAGCGCGGTGCTCGCGGACGGTGGGCGGATGCCCGGCGCCCGCTGGTTTCCCGAGGCCCGCCTGAATTACGCGGAAAACCTGCTGCGCACGCGCGATGCGGGCGAAGCGCTGGTCTTCTGGGGCGAGGATAAGGTCAAGCGGCGCCTGAGCCGGGCCGAACTGTATGCCGAGGTCGCCCGTTTCCAGGCCTTCCTGGTGGCCAATGGCGTCGGCAAGGGCGACCGCGTCGCCGGCTATCTGCCCAACCTGCCGGAAACCCTGGTCGCCATGCTGGCGGCCACGGCGCTCGGCGCCATCTGGTCGTCGGCCTCGCCCGATTTCGGCGTCCAGGGCGTGCTCGACCGCTTCGGCCAGATCGCGCCGAAGGTGCTGGTCTGCGTCGATGGCTACTGGTACAACGGCAAGCCGGTCGATTGCCTGCAGAAAAACGCCGAAGTGGTGGCGCAGATGCCGTCGCTGGTGAAGACCGTCGTCGTGCCCTACCTGAACGCCGCGCCGGATCTCAGCGGCATCGCCCAGGCCGTCGGCTGGGGCGACCTGCCGGCGAGCACGGCCGCGGTCGCCTTCGAACGCGTCGCCTTCGACCATCCGCTGTTCATCATGTTCTCCTCGGGCACCACCGGCGTGCCCAAGTGCATCGTCCATTGCCACGGCGGCGTGCTGCTGCAGCACCTGAAGGAACACCAGCTGCACAGCGACGTGCGCCCCGGCGACCGTCTCTTCTACTTCACCACCTGCGGCTGGATGATGTGGAACTGGCTGGTTTCCGGCCTGGCCGCCGGCGCCACGCTGCTGCTCTACGACGGCTCGCCGTTCGCCGGCGGCGGCACGGTGCTGTTCGACTATGCGGCGGCCGAGCAGATGACCCACTTCGGCACTTCGGCCAAGTTCATCGACGCGGCAGCCAAGTCAGGACTCACTCCCGGCAAGACGCACGATCTGAAGGCGCTGCGCGCCATGTTCTCGACCGGCAGCCCGCTGTCGCCGGAAGGTTTCGACTGGGTCTATCGCGAGATCAAGCAGGACCTGCTGCTGGCTTCCATTTCCGGCGGCACCGACATCATTTCCTGCTTCGTGCTCGGCAATCCCGTGCTGCCGGTGTATCGCGGCGAAATCCAGTGCCGCGGCCTGGGCATGGCCGTCGACGTGTTCGACGACGACGGCCGGCCGGTGCGCGGCGCCAAGGGCGAGCTGGTGTGCACCAAGCCCTTCCCGGTGATGCCGGTCGGCTTCTGGAACGACCCGCAGGGCGACAAATACCACGCCGCCTATTTCGCGCGCTTCGACAACATCTGGTGCCACGGCGACTTCTCGGAACTGACGGCGCACGACGGCATGATCATCTACGGCCGCTCGGACGCGACCCTCAATCCGGGCGGCGTGCGCATCGGCACCGCCGAAATCTATCGCCAGGTCGAGCAGCTGCCGGAAATCCTCGAAGCCCTGGTGATCGGCCAGGACTGGCCGCCGGGCCGCCACGACGACGTGCGCGTGGTGCTCTTCGTCAAGCTCAGGGAAGGGCAGGTGCTCGATGCCGCGCTGAGCGAGCGGATCAAGCAGCAGATTCGCGACAACACGACGCCGCGCCACGTGCCGGCCAAGGTCGTCCAGGTCCAGGACATTCCGCGCACCAAGTCGGGCAAGATCGTCGAACTGGCGGTGCGCAACGTGGTGCACGACCGGCCGGTGAAGAATGTCGAGGCGCTGGCCAATCCCGAGGCGCTCGGCTACTTCCGCGACCGCGCCGAACTGGCCGGCGACTAACTAGCTGCGGCCGTAGACCAGCCGGCGCAGGCCGGCATGCAGGCGGCGGCCGCCGTGACGGCCGGCAAGGTGCAGGCGGCCGGCCAGCCAGGCCAGGGCGTCGGTGATGCGCCGGCTGGCAGCCGGGCTTTCGACCCAGTGATAGAAGGCCAGGCCGGCGGCGATGCTGGCCGCCCAGGTCAGCACCAGGCCGGTCACGGCGGCGGCCGGCGACTCCAGGCCGGACAACGCGAACAGGCCGTTGGTCAGCAGCAGCAGCGGGAAATGCACGAGGAAGACCGAGTAGGAAATCTGGCCGAGGAAGGCCAGTGCCCGGTGATCCGGCCAGCGTTCGAGCAGGCCGCTGCGGCGGCTGAAACCGAGCGCCAGCGCGACGCCCAGGGCGAGCGCGATGCGCAGGCGGAAATCGACGACCAGGGCGGCGATGGCCACGGTGGCGATGACCCCCAGCCAGGCCGCCAGTTGCCGGCGCTCGGAGGCCCACCAGGCGGCGGCGCCGAGGGCGTAGGAGCCGAAGAAGTAAAGCGCCCAGTTGTCCCAGCCGGCATCACGGTTGAACCAGAACAGCGAGGCGGCGCCCGTCAGCAGCACCAGCGCCGGGGCTACCCGGCTGCGCCGGCCGGCCCACAACAGCAGGGCCATCAGCGCGAACAGCTGGAAGTCGATGGCCACGTACCAGACGCCGGCCGACAGCGATTCGACGCCGAGCACGCCATGCAGCAGCGTGGCGTGGGCCAGCCACTGGCCGAAGGTGGCGCGGTCGGGAATGGCCTCGTCGTCCATCCAGTGGTCGGCGATCGCCGAGCAGACGATGGCCAGGCCGATGGCGACTAGGAAGGGGACGACCAGGCGCAGGTAGCGCTTCCACAGCAGCGGCAGCGGCGAGCCGGCCAGCGCCTGGCCGGCGGGCGACAGGCCGCGGGCGGCGAGGAAGCCGCCGATGACCAGGAACACCTGCACCGCCATGCGCGCATAGTCGTACAGCCAGTCCAGCGTGCCCGGCAGCAGGTCGCGCGCGGTCGCCGCCAGCGGGCCGTAGGAGGCCAGGTGGTGGAGGACGATCAGCTGCGACGCGATGGCCTTGAAGGCATCGATCAGCGGCATGCGGGAACTGGCTGGGTTCATGACCGGAAGTTTACACTGTTTGCTGCGGTGCACAAATGGCGTTTTTGCTGATTTTGCGGAGCTTGACTACACAAAACGCGCGACGAAGCATCCGGTGTACCGCGCCGGCACATCGATCCACACACGATGGCCGCTGCCCGGTGCGACCTCGACCGCCTGGCCGTCGGCATTCTCCATGCGCGCCAGGGTCAGCACGTGGTTGCCGGCCGGATGCACGCATTCCAGACGGTCGCCCACGGCGAACTTGTTCTTGACGACGATTTCCATCAGTCCGCGCGCCGCATCGAAGGCGACGGCGTCACCGACGTAGAGGCTGCGCGCCGATTCGGAATGGCCGCGCAGGTAGTTCTGGTACTCGGCATCGTGGTGGCGCTGGTAGAAGCCGTCGGTGTAGCCGCGGTTGGCCAGGCCGTCGAGTTCGGCCAAGAGCTGCGGGTCGAGCGGGCGGCCGGCGACGGCGTCGTCGATGGCCCGGCGGTAGCTCTGGCTGGTGCGGGCGACGTAGTAGGGGCTTTTGGTGCGGCCCTCGATCTTCAGCGAATCGACGCCGATCTCGACCAGGCGCTGTACGTGTTCGATGGCGCGCAGGTCCTTTGAATTCATGATGTAGGTGCCGTGCTCGTCTTCCTCGATCGGCATCAGTTCGCCCGGACGCTCGCGCTCTTCGAGCAGGATTTCGGCGTCGCGGTCGACGAACTGCACCGGCTGTCCGGCCGGCGCATGCACCTTGTAGTCCCAGCGGCAGGAATTGGTGCAGGTGCCCTGGTTCGGGTCGCGGTGGTTGAAGTAGCCGGACAGCAGGCAGCGCCCGGAATAGGCGATGCACAAGGCGCCATGGACGAACACTTCG
>DASUZG010000447.1:0-3833 GCA_036376995.1 Azonexus sp.
CTCGTCGAGCGTGAAAAGCCCCTGCTCCTTGATGGCCTTGACGATGGTGCCCTTGGAGATGCCGTTGCAGCCGCAGACTTCGGCCGAGTCGGCCATCAGCGCCGCCTTGCTGTTGCCGGCGTGGCCGACGTCGCCGACCAGCGACTGGCCGAAGATCAGCGAATCGCGGATGTCGTGGATGTCGCGGCCGTCCTTCAACAGCTGGAAGTACCACGGGCCATCGGCCGTGTCGCCGTACATGACGCCGCCGACCAGCTTGTTGTCCTTGATCACCAGCTTCTTGTAGACGCCGCCGTGCGGGTCGTTGAGCAGGATTTCCTCGGTCCCCTCGCCGCCCATGAAATCGCCGGCCGAGAACAGGTCGATGCCGGTGACTTTCAGCTTGGTCGAGGTCACCGAGCCGGTGTAGCGGCCGATGCCGTAGTTGGCCAGGTGGTTGGCGGCGACCTTGGCCTGCTCGAACAGCGGCGCCACCAGGCCGTAGGCGATGCCGCGGTGGCTGACGCACTCGCCGACGGCGTACACCTTCGGGTCGTAGGTCTGCATCGTGTCGTTCACGACGATGCCGCGGTTGCAGTAGATGCCGGACTTCTCGGCCAGCGCGTAGTTGGGGCGGATGCCGGCGGCCATCACGACGAGGTCGGCGGGAATCTGCATGCCGTCCTTGAAGCGCACCGCGGCGACGCGGCCCGACTCGCCGCGGATCAGCGCCTCGGTCTGCTTCTGCAGCAAGAACTTCAGGCCCTTGTCCTCGAGCGACTTCTGCAGCATCTTGCCGGCGGTTTCGTCGAGTTGGCGCTCGAGCAGCCACGGCCCGAGATGCACCACGGTCACGTCCATGCCGCGCAGCTTCAGGCCGTTGGCCGCTTCCAGGCCGAGCAGGCCGCCGCCGATGACGACCGCGTGGCTGTGCTTGGTCGCGGCGTCGATCATCTCGTCGGTGTCCTTGATGTCGCGGTAGCCGATGACGCCGGGCAGGTCGTTGCCGGGAATCGGCAGCATGAAGGGCGTCGAGCCGGTGGCGATCAGCAGGCGGTCGTATTCTTCCTCGGTGCCGTCGTCGGCGATGACCTTGCGCTTGATGCGGTCGATCTTCTTGATCTGCTTGCCGGTGTGCAGCGTGATGTTGTGCTGCGCATACCAGTCGAGCTCGTTGAGGATGATGTCCTTGACGCCCATTTCGCCGGCCAGCACCGGCGACAGCAGGATGCGGTTGTAGTTGGGGTGCGGCTCGGCACCGAAGATCGTGATGTCGTAGTGATCCGGCTTGATCTTCAGCAGTTCTTCGATGGTGCGGACACCGGCCATGCCGTTGCCGATCAGGACCAGACGGGGTTTGACGGGGGGGTTGCTCATGATGGACTCCAAGTGGCGCGCACCCGCAGGTGCAAATGGTTTCCAGCGCATGACGTCGTTGCCATCGGACCGCCCCCGTTGGCGGTTGATTCGCTGCTTCGAGCTAACTATCGCAAGCTGCGTGCCAAGGAGATGACTCCTTGTTTTTCAATGGCTTATGAAATTTTCGGCATTTTCACGCCGCACCAAACTGGGGCACCGCCGGCCAAGGCGGTGCAAACCCGGTTCAGTTGCCGCCGACCGCGAGGCCGGTCGCCTCGACGGCGACGATGGCCTTGGCCTGGTTGAAATCCTCGGCGTAGCCGCTGGCGAACAACAGGCTGGCCAGCTGGTTGGCGATCGGCTTGGGCAGCGGGATCTGCTTGTCGAGCACGCGGCGGATCCACTTGGCGGTAGCCACCGCGTCGTTGCTGTCCGGCAGGTTGGGCAGCGCACGCAGGCTCTCGTGCTCGGCCTCGAACAACACCTCGGCGCCCTCGGCGTGGATGTATTCGAGCCGCGGCCGGCGCTTCGGGTTGGCGAACGGCTCGCCTTCGGTGCCGCGCAACAGCAGCCCGCGCTGACCGCGGGCCAGCATCATGTTGCGCATCAGCTCGATGAAGTCCGGGTGGGTGGCGGCGGCCACCAGCACCGCGTCGCCATGGAACGGGTTGAGCAGCTTGACCAGGCTGTGGGCGCTGTTGCGCACCCCCATCCGGCCGCGCAGCGCAAGCAGGTTGTGGATGCCGGGACACAGCGCGGTCAGCGGCACGAAGGCCAGGCCCTTTTCCTCGAGCACCGCCTGGGCCTGCGTCACCGACGTCAGCGGCATGACGCCGAGTTCGCGGAAGACCAGCGCCGAGGTGACCCGGCCGAAGCCTTCGAGCAGGCCATGGACCAGCACCGGCACGCCGAAGCGCTGCAGCAGCAGGGCCAGCAGCGGCGTCAGGTTGGCTTCCTTGCGCCCGCCGTTGTAGGTCGGCAGCACCACCGGGCGGACCCGGCCGTGCGGCATTTCGAGATGCTGGGTGCGCTCGTCGGTGGCGGCGAGGAAACCGAGCATCTCGTCGAGCGATTCGCCCTTGACGCGCAGGCCGAGGATGATCGCCCCGAGTTCGAGATCGGGCACGCCGCCGTCGAGCATCGCCGCGTAGAGCAACTGGGCTGCTTCCAGCTCCAGGTCCCGCGCTCCTTCGGCGCCACGGCCGATTTCCTTGATGTACTGTTGGAAGTTCATGATCTCCTCCCGCGCGGTCAGGCTGCCGCAGCTTGTCGTGGGGCACATTCTGCCATCAGGCGCTTGATATCGGGCAGACAACCGCCGCAGAAGGTGCCGCATTTGAGTTTGTCCTGCAACTGCGGCAGGTCGGCACCAGCGGCGACGGCCTCGCGAATCTGGACGTCGCTGACGTCGGCGCACTTGCAGACGATGTTGCGCGGCGCCACGCTGACCGGCGGCGTCGCCGTCGGCGCCAGTGCGAAGCGGATCAACCCGGCATCGAGTTCGTCCTCGGCCATCGCCTGCTTCAGCCAGACCTGGGCCAGCGTCTCGCCGGCAAGGCGGATGCCGAACAGGCGGCCGTCGCGGGCGATCGCCTTCTTGGCGATGTTGCGTCTGGCATCGACATAGACGATCGCCCCGGCCTCGCCGTCGAGCCCGAACTGGGTATCGAGAGCCGCCAGCCGAGCTTCGTCGATGGCCGCCGGCAACGCCGCGCGCAGCACCACCAGCGGGCTCTGGCGACCGTACAGGCTGACCGTGGCATAGGGAAACTCGGCCAGCAGCGCCCGCGCCTTGTCCAGCAGGGCCAGCGCTTCTGTCTGGTCGGCACAGCGGCGCAGGATGGCCAGCGGGTACGGCAGCTCGGCGCGCGCCACCCGGACCGCCGCATGCTTGAGTTCCGGCTGCAGCGAGAAGGGATCGACGGCGTCGCAGGCCAGCGCGTTGGCGCCGGGCGAATTCATGAACTGGCTGCCCCAGTGCATCGGCAGCCAGGCCCGGCCCTTCTGCAGCCCTTCGCCGGCCTGGACGCGGACGACGATGCGGCCGCGGCCGTTGCTGACTTCGACCAGGTCGCCGGATTCGAGGCCGCGGTGGCGCAGGTCGCAGGGATGCATGGAGAGCAGCGGCTCGTCTTCCAGGTTGAACAGGCGCGGCACCGTACCGGTCCGGCTCATGCCGTGCCAGTGGTCGCGCATGCGTCCGGAAATCAGGGCGATCGGCTGTTCGGCGGTGAGCGCGTCGGCGGTCGGCCGATGCTCGGTAACGACGAAGCGCGCCTTGCCGTCGGCGGTCGGGAAACGGCCATCGGTGTAGAGGCGCGCCCGGCCGGCGGCGGCGCCCTGCGGATAGGGCCACTGCTGGGGGCCGTCGGCGGCGAGCACGGCGTAACTCAGGCCGGTGATGTCGAGATCGCGGCCGCGCGTGCTTTCGCGGTGCTCGTCGAAAATGCTCTCGACATCGGCATAGGGGAACAGCCGGTCGGTCGCCGGATGGC
>DASUZG010000448.1:0-3850 GCA_036376995.1 Azonexus sp.
CGCCGTGCAGGTGGTGCGCGACGAAGGCATCGCCTGGCCGGTGCTGATCGGCCGCCACGCCGAGATCAACGAACGCATCGAAGCGGCCGGCCTGCGCATCCGCGAAGGCGAGGACTTCGAGATCGTGCATTCGGACAACTGCGCCTTCTTCGACGAGCACTACGAGGAGTTCTGGACCACCTACCACCGGATCATGGAGCGCCAGGGCGTCTCGCCCGACTACGCGCGCCGCGAAGTGCGCCGGCGCAACACGCTGTACGGCGCACTGATGGTCCATCTCGGCTATGCCGACGGCCTCATCTGCGGCACCTTCGGCCGCCACGAGACGCACCGCGAGTACGTGCAGAGCGTCATCGGCACGCGCGCCGAGCTCGACCGCTACTACGCGATGAACCTCTTGATGCTGCCGGGGCGCACCGTGTTCATCGGCGACACCTACGTGAACTACGACCCCTCCGCCGAACAGCTGGCCGACATGACCCTGCTGGCCGCCGAGGAGATCCGCAATTTCGGCATCCAGCCGAAGGTCGCGCTGCTGTCGCATTCCACTTTCGGCACCGACAACACGCCGACCGCGGTCAAGATGCGCGAAGTGCTGGCCTGTCTGGAAAAGCGCGCGCCGGACCTCGAAGTCGAAGGCGAAATGCACGGCGATGCGGCCCTCGACGAGCAGATCCGCCTCGGCGCCTTCCCGAATGCGCGGCTCAAGGGCCAGGCCAACCTGCTGGTGATGCCGACGCTCGATGCCGCCAACATCTCGTTCAACCTGTTGAAGGTGGCGGCCGGCGACAACCTGACCATCGGCCCGATCCTGCTCGGCGCTGCCAAGCCGGTGAACATCCTGACGCCGACGGCGACGGTGCGCCGCATCGTCAATATGACGGCGCTCACGGTTGTCGATGCGGGTTGAATAGTCCCTTTAACTCATCCCTCTATCTATCTATTTTCATTGAAAAAATAATGGTCTCCTGCTAGACTGGGTTAGAATCGCGGGTCGTTGGCAGGAGATCATCAATGAGGGATAAATTCAGGGCCGTGGTCTTGCTCGCGGCCGTTTTCGGCCTGGTGGCGCCGCTGCACGCAGCGACTGCCAAGAAGGCCGAGCAGCCGGTCGCCAAGAAGGCCGTGGCCAAGTCGGGCAGCGCCAAGAGCGCGGCCAAGCCCCGGGCGAAGAAGGTCGTCGCGGCCGCCGAGCGGCCGGTCAAGCCGGTTCGCCACGTGTCGATGAGCGAAGCCGACCCGGGCCGCCTGGCCATCCATTCGGCCTCGGCCCTGGTGCTCGATCAGGCGAGCGGTCAGGCCATCGTCGAGAAGCAGCCCGACGCGGTGCTGCCGATCGCCTCCATCACCAAGCTGATGACCGCCATGGTCGTGCTCGATGCCGGTCTCGACCTGCAGGAAGTGATCACCGTCGGCGACGAGGATGTCGATTCGCTGAAAGGCTCGCGTTCCCGCCTGCCGGTCGGCACCACGATGACCCGCGAGACGGCGATGCTGCTGGCCCTGATGTCCTCGGAAAACCGTGCCGCCAACGCGCTCGGCCGCCACTATCCCGGCGGCCTCGGTGCCTTCGTCCAGGCCATGAACCGCAAGGCCACCTCGCTCGGCATGTACAGCAGCCGCTTCGAGGAACCGACCGGGCTGTCCAGCAACAACGTTTCCACCGCCCACGATCTGGCGCGGATGGTCGCCGCCGCCGCACGCTATCCGGAAATCCGCCATTTCTCGACGACCGCCGAGGCCCGCGTCGAGCTGAAGGGGCGCGTGCGCGACTTCGTCAATACCAATGCGCTGGTGCGCAGCGACAACTGGGAAATCGGCATTTCCAAGACCGGCTATATCTCCGAGGCCGGTCGTTGCCTGGTCATGCAGGCCAATGTCGCCGGCAAGCCGGTGGTCATCGTGCTGCTCGACTCGAACGGCAAGATGACCCGGGTCGGCGACGCCAACCGCATCAAGCGCTGGATGGAAAGCGCCAGCAGCGTAGTCGCCAGCAAGCGCTCGGCCTGAGCGCGACAAACCGAATGGAATCAGCAGGGGCCGCCGCGAGCGGCCCTTGTCATTTCTTGCCGCTGTAGCCGATGGCGTGCGAGACCGCGTCGGCGGTCCGGCGCAACTGGGTGACCCACTCCGGGTCGTGGCGGTCGGCCGGGGCCGAGACCGACAGGGCGGCGATGACGCTGCCTTCGTCGTCGTGGATCGGGGCGGCGACGCACTTGAGGCCGAGTTCGGCTTCCTCGTCGTCGAAGGCGATGCCGTGCCGGCGCACCTTGTCCAGTTCCTTCTCGAGCGCAGCCAGCGTGGTCAGCGAATGCGGCGTCTTGCCGGGCAGGCCGGTGCGCTTGGCGTAGTCGCGCACTTTCTGCTGGCTGTCGGCAGCGAGGACCAGCTTGCCGAGCGACGTCAGGTGCAGCGGCGCGCGGCCGCCGACCAGATAGACGACGCGCACCAGCGCACGGCCCGAGGACGTGCGTTCGAGATAGACGATTTCGTCGTCATGGCGCACGCCGAGATTGATCGCCTCGCCGATCTGTTCATGCAGTTCCTGCATGAAGGGCAGGGCCACTTCGCGCAGGTTGATGCGCGATTTGACGATGGCGCCGAGTTCGAGCAGGCGGATGCCGAGGCGGTAGGTGCCGGCGTCCTGACGCTCGACGAAACGGGCGTTGGTCATCGCCGCCAGGATGCGGTGGGCGGTGGACGGGTGCAGGTCGGTGGCGGCCGCGAGGTGCTTCAGGCTGGCCGCTTCCGGCGCTTCGGCCAGCGCGTCGAGCAGCGACATCATGCGCTCGATGACTTGGATCGAACCGGGTGCCCTGGCGGGAACACTGGTGTCGTCGGACAACTGATTTCCTTTATTGGTGTGGTTTGAGTAGCATTGGCTACTTTGTCTTCTTGTGCGGCGCAATATTAACATGCGCGTAGCCCTCTACGTTACCTGTCTCGTTGACCTGATGCGCCCTGGCGTGGGCTTTGCGGCCTTGCGCCTGCTCGAAGCGGCCGACTGCGAAGTCGTCGTGCCGGCGGGCCAAACCTGTTGCGGCCAGCCGGCCTGGAGCGCCGGCGAGCGGGCCGCGGCGGCTGCCCTGGCGAGGAAGGCGGTGGCCGAACTGGACGGCTTCGAAGCCGTGGTCGTGCCCTCCGGCTCATGTGCCGAACACATGCGTCGGGTGTGGCCGGAACTGCTGGCCGACGATCCCCTGTGGGCCGAACGGGCGCGTCGCGTCGCCGGGCGTTGCCACGAACTGACCAGCTTCCTGGCCGACGTGCTGAAATTCGCGGCGCCGCCGGCCGAGTTCGCCGGCAGCGTCACCTACCACGATTCCTGCAAGGGCCTGCGCGGCCTCGGCATCAAGCGCCAGCCGCGCGAACTGCTGGCCAGGGTGCCGGGCCTGCGTCTCGACGAGATGTCGGAATGCGAGGAGTGCTGCGGTTTCGGCGGCGCCTTCGCGGTCGAATTCGGCGACATTTCGACGCAGATCGTCGACCGCAAGTGCGAATCGATCGCTGCCGTCGGCGCCGATGCCGTGGTCGGCGGCGATCTCGGCTGCCTGCTCAACATCGAGGGCCGGCTGCGCCGGCGCGGCGATACGCAGACCCGGGTGCTGCACGTCGCCGAAGTGCTGGCCGGCGGGAGCGGCGAGTGACGGCAGCGCAACCGCTGACCTTCCACGCCCGGGCCGGCGAGAAAGTACGCGACCGACAGCTGCAGCAGGCGCTGCAGAAGGCGCGCCCGCTGTTCGTCGGTAAACGGGCACGTGGCGTCGCGGCGCTGGCCGAGGACAGCCTCGATTTCGAGCGCCTGCGCGACGCCGGCGAGGAAATCCGCAACCGGGTGCTGGCCGATCTC
>DASUZG010000449.1:0-7616 GCA_036376995.1 Azonexus sp.
AGCTGGGCGGTCAGGTCGCGCAACTGGTCGGCGGCTTCCTCGAGGAAGATCGGCAACAGCTGCTCGTCCAGCTCGTCCGTCAGTTGCGGCAGCGGCGGTGCGACGTGGGCGACCGGCACTTCGACGGCAGCAGCCGGAGCAGCGATACCGGGCAGCGGAATGACTTCGGCACTGACCAGCGGCTCATCGACCGACGGGGCGTGGAAGACGTCCTCGAGCGCCGCGATCAGGCGCGGTTCGTCGTCCGGGGCACGTTGCAGGGCCAGTCCGGCAAACATCGACTCGAGCGTGAAGATCGCCTGGCGTACCGTTTCCAGCCCCTCGATGCTGTCCGGATGGGCGGCATGCTCGCGGCGCAGCAGCGCATGTTCCAGCGCGCTGGCCAGGTGATGCAGGGGCATCAAGCCAACAGTCGCGGCGATCCCGGCCAGGGTGTGCGCCGCCCGGGCGGTTTCGAACTCGGTCGGGGCGGTCGGGTTGGCGGCCAGTGCCGCATGGCTGTCTACCAGCGTCTCAAGATAGCCGCGCGCTTCGTCGACAAAAATGTCGTACAGCGTCGGCGAGGCGGTTACCGTCGGCGGCAGCGGTTCCGGTTCCGGTTCCGGTTCCGGTTCCGGTTCCGGTTCCGGTTCCGGTTCCGGTTCCGGTTCCGGTTCCGGTTCCGGTTCCGGCCCGGCTTCGGCTTCGGCTTCGGCTTCGGCTTCGGCTTCGGCTTCGGCTTCGGCTTCGGCTTCGGCTTCCTGCTCCTGCTCCTGCTCCTGCTCCTGCTCCTGCTCCTGTTCGGGCTCGGGCTCGACAAAGGACAGCACGACATCCGGCTCGTCGTCCAGGCCGCGGATGTCGGCCAGGCTGGACAGATCGAGCAGCGGTTCGTCGAGCGCCGGTTCGTCAAGCGTCGGCAGTTCGAGTTCCAGCGTCGGCATGTCACAGTCGACGGTAGCCGGCGCCGGCTCCTCGGTCACCACCGGTGCGGCGGCGACGGGAATTGCCGGCTCGGGCGTATCTTCGACGCCGCGCAGATGGCGAGCCTGTGCCACCAGGGCCGCAGTGTCGGGCACCCGCCCGTCGCCGGCTTCGAGATGGCCGACCCAGGCGGTAAACAACGTGTGGGCCTCGCCGATCATCTGCAGCAGTTCGGGCGTCGGCGCCTGTTCCTGGCGCAGCCAGAGATTCAGTGTCTGTTCGATTTCCCAGGCCGTCTCGCCGAGATCGGTCAGGCCCACCATGCGGCCGCTGCCCTTGAGCGTATGCGAAGCGCGACGGATGGTCGTCAGCGCGTCGCCATCGTCAGGATTGCCGCGCAACGCGGCGTGCTGCTCCGCCATCGTGGCCAGCACTTCGACCGCTTCCTCGAGGAAGATGGCCAGCAATTCGGCATCGATCTCTTCATGGCTCGATTCGGCCAGCTGCAAGGTTTCGGCCGACGGCTTCGGAGCCTCGGCCGTGGCGGCCTTGAGGCCGGACAGCGCAGCGCCGACCGCAGCCCCGGCGTCGAGCGCCTCGAGTGCGGCCTTGGCCGATTCGCCCAGTTGGTGGTCGGCGACCAGATCGGCATCCTTCTGGATGGCCTGCAGGTTGTGACGGATTTCGTCCTGCAGCCGCTGATCCTGCGGCGCGTCCTTGAGGGCTTCGGCGAGTGCCTGGGTTTCCCGCGTCTGCTGCGCCAGTTGCGCTTCGACTGTGGGAGCTGGCGCCGCTTCGAAGGCAGCCTCGTCATCGCTCGCTTCGTCGGCCTCGCCGTTCAAGCGCCGGAGGAAGGCGTCGAAATCGGTTTCGCCATTCTGCAGCGCATCGACGAAGAAACCGAGCAGGGACAGTTGATTGGCCACCCGCTCGAAATCGTCGGGCTGCGGCACATAGTCGGGCTGGGCGAACTGGCGGATGCGGCCGCTGCAGTCGTTGAGGCTGGCGATGGCGCCGAAGTGGCCGAGCATCGCCAGGGCGCCGCCGATCTGCTTGAGCGGCATGTCCAGCGCGCCCAGTTCGTGAGCCTTGGCCGGATTGCGGAAGAAGGCGTCGAGCGCCTGCTCGATCTGCGCCAGATTGTTCTGGATTTCCCGGCCGACCTGGCCGATCAGCAGCTTTTCCTGCGCCTTGCGCGTCATCTCGTCGAGCAGCGGAATCTCGGCGTCGGCGGCGGCCGGCTTGCCCGCAATGCAGGCGTACAGGCGGGCGACCATCAGGTCCACCTGCTGGGCGAAATCGGTACCGAGGCGCTTGAAGCCTTCCTGCGCGTTCTGCAGCAGCAGGATGGTGGTGGCGACTTCCATCGCCACGGTATCGTTGTAGCGCGCCGGCTCTTCGGCCAGCCAGCTGGCGATGGCGCCGAGCCCCTGGCCCAGGCGCTTGAGGTCGGTATGGCCGATTTCCTCGGTCAGCCCGGCGCTGTGACGGGCATTTTCGGCAAAGCCGGCCATGCTGCCGGCACTGCCGCTACAGAACTTGTTCCACAGTTCCTCGGCGGCGGCCAGGGTGTCGCGCAACTTGCGCAGCGCCGCCTCTTGCGGCTCCGGCACGGAAGCCGCCGCCGCCTCCGGAATCAGGCCCGGCAATTCGAAGGTGCGCTGCACCTCGGCCACCAGCGGCGACAGTTCGGCCGGCGTGCGTGCCACGTAATACAGCGCCTCGCGCATGACTCGCTCGGCCACGTTGCTCGAGCCGTTGAGCAGGCGGCGGATCTGGGCATCGATCCGGGAACACAGATAACGGGCGACGGTGTCGTCGCCGAGCGCCGGGTCGTCGAGGGCATCGAGAAAAGCCAGGGCGACCCACCAGAAGGAACGTGCCGCCTGGCTGACCTGCTGCGACTCGATGGCGGCCAGGGCATCGCGCATCAGGCGCCGCCCGGCGGCACCGTCCGCCGGATTGCGCAGCAACTGCAGCAGGCCCTTCTGGTAATTCGCGCGGGCGCTCTTCAGTGCCGTCTTGAGTTGCTCGGCCGACAATTCGGGCGGCGTGGCGCGGCGCGGCGGGCGCAGCGACAGGTCGGGATAGAACAGGTCGGCGGCATGGATGACGGCCTGGCCGCGGGCCTGCGCCAGCGCCTGGTAGGAGGGCAGCAGGCGCAGCGGCTGGTTGGGCTCGCCGACCATCAGGTCGTCGAGATACTGCCGGATGTCGGCCAGCGCCTGACGCACCACCGCCAGCCCGGACGCATCCGGCGGCAGGCGGCCGTCCTCGTAGGCCTTGAGCAGCGCCTCGAGCGATTCCACCACCTGCGTCACGCCGTCGAGACCGACGATCGACAAGGCCCCGTAGACCTGGTGGACATGGGTGTGGCAGAACTTGAGCTGGGTAACGTCGGGCCCGGCCTCGTACTGGGACAGCGCTTCGAGTGCCCGTTGCAGCGCCAGGTCGATCTCGCCCCGGACCCAGGTCAGGGGCCCCAAATCAAATGCGGTAGCCGCGTTCATAGTCTCTCGCGTTGCCTGTCAGTCCACCTTGAAGCCGGCGACCGAACCCTTCAGTTCCGAAGCCAGGGCGGTCAGCTCATCGACGGCCAGCGCGGTACGCTGGGTACCAGCCGTGGTCTGCTCGGTGACGTGCAGGATGTCCTGCATCAGTCGCGCCACGTTGGTGGCCGAGTCGGCCTGGCTCTGGGTCGAGCTGGAAATGCTTTCGATCAGGTCGGCCAGGTTGCGCGACACGTCGCCGATCTCGGACAGGGCCTGACCGGCGGCGTCGGACAGCTTGGCCCCCTCGACCACGCCCTGGGTCGATTGTTCCATGGCGGACACCGCATCCTGGGTGTCGGTCTGAATGGTCTTGACGATCGCCGCGATCTGCTTGGTCGCCTCGGCCGAGCGTTCGGCCAGGCGCTGCACTTCCTCGGCCACGACGGTGAAGCCGCGCCCGGCGTCGCCGGCCGACGCCGCCTGGATGGCGGCGTTCAGGGCCAGCACGTTGGTCTGTTCGGTAATGTCCGAGATCAGCTCCACGATTTCGCCGATCTCCTGCGAGCTTTCGCCGAGGCGCTTGATCCGTTTCGAGGTTTCCTGGATCTGATAACGGATTTCGTTCATGCCCTTGATCGAGTCCTGCACCGCCTGCGTCCCCTTTTCGGCGGCCTGCAGCGACTGCCGGGCAACCTGGGCGGACTGGGTGGCGTTGCTCGACACTTCGGTCATCGAGCGGGCCATGTCCAATGCCGACTGGCCGGCTTCCTGAATTTCGCTGGACTGCCGTTCGGCGGCGTCGAGCAGTTCGGCGGAAGTCTGGCGGGCGATTTCGGTCGCCGCCGTCACGCGGTTGGCGGCATCGTTGATGCGCCCGACCAGCACGCGCAGTTCTTCAATCGTGTAGTTGATCGAGTCGGCGATGGCGCCGGTGATGTTCTCGCTCACCGTCGCGGTCACGGTCAGGTCGCCGTCGGCGAGGTCGCCCAGTTCGTTCATCAGGCGCAGAATGGCGTCCTGGTTCTCGCGGTTGACCAGTTCCGACGCATGGCGCTGGCGGTCGGCGTCGAGGGCGCGGCGGCTGGTGTCTTCCAGATAGATCTTGGCGAGCAGCGCCAGGGTAGCCAGCGCGGCAGCGACCACCACGATCAGCAGCACGATGAACAGACCGCGCGAAGCGAGGTTTTCCTGGTAGCCGAGCGCCAGATCGTCGGTCGCCTTCAGCAGGTTCTCGCTTTCGCGGAAAATCTGCGACCCGGCCTGCTTGGACAGGACCAGCGGCTGCATGTTGCCGAGGATGCTGGCGATGGCGTCCTGGTAGCCCTTGAACGAGGTTTCCAGGGCGCTCAGCTTTTCGCGGCTGTCGCCGTCGTTGGTGGTCCGGGCCAGGCTCTGCAGGATGTCGCGGAAGGCGTTGGTATCCTTGCCGAGCAGGAAGGCCACTTCCGGATTGATTTCGTCGCCGACGCGCAGCGCCGAGGCGTTTTTGGCCACGCGCTGGGTCAGCATGACCAGCTGGCTGGCCGCCGCGATGTCGCGCGCCGACGCCCCGCCCTGCAGCTTGAGGGCGGCCAGCTGCTCGGTCAGGTCGAGCATCTCGGCATTGCGCTCGTCGATCAGGGCGACGCTCTTGCCGAGCGCGACCAGGTTGGCCTCCTGGCCGATCACCGTCATCGCATCCTTGTCGGTGGCGGTCCACCGCTCGATCAGCGCATCGAGCTGGGGCCGCACGGCACTTGGCGAGGCCGGCACATCGACGCCGCCCACTTCACCGCCGTTATTGACGCGATCGAGCAGCTGCGAAAAGGTTTCCCGCGATTCCTTGAGTTGCGCGAAGGCCACCGTGTTGCCCTGCAGAGCCAGCAACGAGGCCTTGGCCAGGCGCTGCGACAGCATGCGCATTTCACCGGCCGCTGCGACGTAGGCCGTGCCGTGCGTGGATTGGCGGCTGTCGTAGACGACCAGGCCGGCGGTCAACAGCATCAGCGCCGCGAAAATCGCCCCCAGCGTCTTCATCTGCTGGATGACCGGCTGTCCCGCCAGGAAGCCCGGCAGCGCCAGCTTCTTGTCGGCCGTGCCGGGCATCTCGGCCGAGACGGTCATCGGCGCCAGGGCAGCAGCCTTGCTGCCACCGAGACTGGGGAGTTTGAAACTGAAAGCCATGGAGAACCTCCGATGTGGGCCCTGGGCGGCACGCCCCCGGTCAGACCCCGATATTCATGAAATCTTGATCGGCAAGCAGTTCACGCACCGACAACTTGCGCCAGATCTTGCCGTGTGTATCCGAAAAGCGTTGCGCGCACCAAGGCGGCTCGCCGGGCAACGGCGCCTCGACAACGAAGTCCTCGGGATTTTTCAGGCCCAGCATGCGCGACACCAGCAGAGCGGCGTTCGATCCATGCTTGGTCCCGATCAGCAACAGGCGCGTACTGGCGTTCTGCGGAATCTGGGCGCCACCGCGAAATACCGAGAAGTCGGTCACCGCATACAGGTTGCCGCGGATGTTGGCGATGCCGGCGAACCACGGGCGCGTCAGCGGCACCGGCGCCAACTGGGGCGCCTGGATGATTTCGCCGCCGTCGGACAGATCGACCAGCCAGGCCTCGTCACCGGCCTCGATGCCCAGCCAGGACGAACCGCCCCGCCCCTGGGCAGCGGTCGTCAACCGCGCCGCCAGGTATGCCTGAAAGTCGCGAAGACTGGTTTTCTTGGCCATGTGCTCAGGGCAGCGCGGCGATGCGCTTGAGCAACTCTTCCGGATTCAGCGGCTTGACCAGATAGTCGATGGCTCCCTGGCGCAAACCCCAGATCTTGTCCGTTTCCTGCCCCTTCGAGGTGCAGACGATGACCGGGATACCCTTGGTTTCCTCGTCGCGGGTCAGCGTGCGGGTGGCCTGGTAGCCATTCAGCCCCGGCATCACGACATCCATCAGGATCAGGTCGGGCTTGCCGGCCTTGGCCTTGGCGATCCCTTCCTCGCCGCTCTCGGCGGTGGTGACCTGGTAGCCGGCCTTGGTCAGCACGTCGACGGTAAAAAAGCGTTCGGTGGCTGAATCATCGACCACCAGGATGTTCTTGACGGGCATTCAGTGCTCCCTGGACTACGGTTTGGAAGATACTTCGGCCGGGCTGGCAAAGGTCGCGACCGTTTGCAGCAGGCTCTCTTTGGTAAAGGGTTTGGTCAGGTACTGGTCGGAACCGACCATGCGCCCGCGCGCCCGGTCGAACAGGCCGTCCTTGGAGGACAGCATGATCACCGGCGTGGCCTTGAAACGGGGATTCTTCTTGATCAGCGAACAGGTTTGATAGCCATCAAGGCGCGGCATCATGATGTCGCAAAAGATCACGCTCGGCTGCAGGTCGGCGATCTTGGCCAGGGCATCGAATCCATCTTCGGCGAGAACGACTTCGCAACCGGCCTGCACGAGAAATATCTCGGCGCTGCGCCGGATCGTATTGCTGTCATCGATGACCATGACCCTGACGCCGCGCAATCTGGATAAATCAGCCAATTTGCTTGTCCCCTGGCCCCTATAGGCACTATTACTTATCAGCACATCATACTACGGAAGTCTGTGATCGGCACACCATGCGCAGGGTGGCGGGGGTTTTCTTGCCCGGCCATCGGCGGCTGCCGGATTCGGCTAAAATCGCTGCCATCTTACCCAAACCCCTTCGCATCCGCCAAGGGCGCGCCCGTCAATGAATTCACCCCCTCCGCCGCCGCCCGGACCGCCCCAGGTTCTCGTCTTCGCCGCCAGCGATCCGTCCGCCGGCGCCGGCATCCAGGCTGACCTGCTGACCCTGGCCAGTCTCGGCTGCCATCCGCTGACCGCCGTCACGGCGCTGACCGTGCAGGACACGGTCGGCGTCCAGAGCGTGCATCCGGTCGCCGCCGAACTGCTCGAACAGCAGGCCCGCACCCTGCTCGAGGACATGCCGGTGGTGGCCTTCAAGATCGGCGTGCTGGGCAGCGTCGAGAACGTGCTGAGCGTCGCCGAGATCGTCTCCGACTATCCGGAAACGCCGCTGGTGTTCGATCCGGTGCTGGCGTCCGGGCGCGGCGACGAGCTGTCCGGAGAGGACATCATTTCCGCGATCCGCGAGATGCTGCTGCCGCAGACCACGATCATCACCCCCAACGCCCCCGAGGCGCGCCGCCTGGCGGAGAGCGACGAGGACGAGAACGAGCCGGCGCTCGATGTCTGCGCCCAGCGCCTG
>DASUZG010000450.1:0-3154 GCA_036376995.1 Azonexus sp.
CGAAGTGGCGCGCGAGAAAGGCAGCATCTTCGCCGGCCTGCGGGACGACGGCGTGGCCGTCGTCAATGCCGACGATCCTTATGCCGACCTGTGGCGCGGCATGGCCGGCGCGCACGCGGTGCGCAGCTTCGCCATCGACCACGAGGCCGATGTCCGTGGCCGCGTCCATCAGCACGGCCTGGAAACGCAACTGACGTTGAGCGCACCGGAAGGCGCGGGCGAAGTCCGTCTGCGCGTCGCCGGCCGCCACAATGCCCGCAATGCAGTGGCCGCCGCCGCCGCCTGCCTGGCGGCCGGCATCCCGTTCGCCGCCGTGGTCGCCGGCCTGGAAGGCTTCGCCGGCGTCAAGGGCCGCCTGCAACGGCGCACCGGCCGTCTGGGCGCCGAGATTCTCGACGACACCTACAACGCCAATCCCGACTCGGTGCGCGCCGGCATCGACGTGCTGGCCACCACCATCGGCCGCAAGATCCTGGTGCTGGGCGACATGGGCGAGATCGGCGTGGCCAGCGGCCAGTACCACGACGAGATCGGCGGCTACGCCAAGAGCCAGGGCATCGACCGGCTGTTCGCGCTGGGCGAGGCGAGCCAGCAGGCGGTACGCAACTTCGGCGAAGGCGCCCGCCATTTCTGCAATATCGAGAAGCTGATCGCCGCCGTGGACAAGGAGCTGGGCCCCGACACCACCGTGCTGGTGAAGGGCTCGCGCTTCATGAAAATGGAACGGGTCGCCGACGCCCTCGCAGCCGTTGCCAAACCCGAGGAGAAATAACCGATGCTGCTCGCTCTCGCGCAATGGCTCGCCCAGGACATTCGCTTCTTCAATGTCTTCAACTACATCACGCTGCGCACCGTGCTGGCGGCGATGACGGCCTTGCTCATTTCCTTCGCCGCCGGTCCCGGCGTCATCCGCTGGCTGGCCGCCAAGAAGATCGGCCAGGCAGTGCGCACTGACGGCCCGCAGACGCACCTGGTGAAGTCCGGCACGCCGACCATGGGCGGCGTGCTGATCCTGATCGCCATCGGTATCACCACGCTGCTCTGGGGCGACCTGACCAACAAGTACGTCTGGACCGTGCTGGTGGTTACGCTCGGCTTCGGCATCGTCGGCTGGTACGACGACTGGAAGAAGGTCGTCTACCGTGACCCGAATGGCCTGGCCAGCCGCTGGAAGTTCTTCTGGCAGTCGGTGCTGGGCGCCGGCGCCGCGCTGTTCCTCGCCTTCTCGGCCAATTCGCCGGCGCAGACCGAGCTGATCGTGCCCTTTTTCAAGTCGGTCGCCTATCCGCTCGGCGTCGTCGGCTTCATCGTCCTGACCTATTTCGTCATCGTCGGCACCAGCAACGCGGTGAACCTGACCGACGGCCTCGACGGCCTGGCGATCATGCCGACCGTCATGGTCGCCTCGGCCTTCGTGCTGTTCGCCTACGTCACCGGCCACGCGGTGTACGCCAAGTACCTGTTCATTCCCTACGTGCCGGGGGCCGGCGAGCTGTGCATCCTGCTCGGGGCGATGGCCGGGGCCGGGCTCGGCTTCCTGTGGTTCAACGCCTATCCGGCCGAAGTCTTCATGGGCGACGTCGGCGCCCTGGCGCTCGGCGCCGCGCTCGGTACCGTGGCCGTGATCCTGCGCCAGGAAATCGTGCTGCTGATCATGGGCGGCGTCTTCGTCGTCGAGACGCTGTCGGTGATGCTGCAGGTCAGCTACTTCAAATACACCAAGAAGAAGTTCGGCGAGGGCCGGCGCATCCTGCGCATGGCGCCGCTGCACCACCATTTCGAACAAACCGGCTGGAAGGAGACGCAGGTCGTCGTCCGCTTCTGGATCATCACCATCATGCTCGTACTGATCGGGCTGTCCACCTTGAAGCTGCGCTGACATGGATGTCCACGGCAAACGCGTGATCGTGGTCGGGCTCGGCGAGTCCGGCCTGGCGATGGCCAAGTGGCTGCAGCGCCAGGGCGCTGTGGTGCGCGTTGCCGACTCGCGCGCGGTGACGCCGAACGTCGAAGCTCTGCAGCAGGCGGCGCCGGGCGCCGAGCTGCTGGCCGGGCCGTTTACCGCCGCCACTTTCGCCGGCGCCGAGCTGGTCGCGCTGTCGCCGGGCGTGCCGAAGGCCACGCCGACCATCGCCGCGCTGAGCGTGCCGGTCGTCTCCGAGATCGAACTGTTCGCCGCCGGCGTGCGCGCCCGGGCGCCGGCTTCGAAGATCGTCGCCATCACCGGCAGCAACGGCAAGACCACCACCACGGCGCTGACCGCCCATCTGCTCAACGGCGCCGGCATCCCGGCCGTGGCCTGCGGCAACATCTCGCCGTCGGCGCTCGATGCGCTGATGGCGGCGCTCGATGCCGGCCCGCTGCCCGAAGTCTGGGTGCTCGAACTGTCCAGCTTCCAGCTCGAAACCACGCACGACCTGCGGGCCGACGCGGCGACCCTGCTCAACGTCTCCGAGGATCACCTCGACCGCTACGAGGGCAGCCTGGCCGCCTACGCCGCGGCCAAGGGGCGCATCTTCCAGGGCAAGGGCGTGATGGTGCTCAACCGCGATGACGACTGGTCGATGGCCAATGGCCGCTGCGGCCGCAAGATGATCACCTTCGGCCTCGACCCGGCGCCGCGCGGCATCGACTACGGGATCGCCGACGGCTGCCTGTGCAAGGGTGGCACGCCGCTGGTGGCGCTGTCCCGGCTGCGCCTGGCCGGCTTGCACAATGCCGCCAACGCGCTGGCGGCGCTGGCCCTGTGCGACGCCATCGGCGTCGATCCGAAGCGCCTGGTGGCGCCGCTGGAAAACTTCGCCGGCCTGCCGCACCGCGTCGAAACCGTCGCCGAGATCGGCGGCGTGCTCTATGTCGACGATTCCAAGGGCACCAACGTCGGTGCCACGCTGGCCGCCATCGAAGGCCTCGGCCGGCCGGTGGCCATCGTGCTCGGCGGCGACGGCAAGGGCCAGGACTTTTCGCCGCTGAAGGCGGCGCTGCAAAAGCACGGCCGGGCCGTGGCGCTGATCGGCCGCGATGCCGCGGCGATCGGCATGGCCCTCGAAGGCAGCGGCGTGCCGACCTGCATCGTCGGCGACATGCCGGCCGCCGTGCGCTGGCTGGCGGCCCAGGCGCAAGCCGGGGACTGCGTGCTGCTGTCGCCGGCCTG
>DASUZG010000451.1:0-2022 GCA_036376995.1 Azonexus sp.
GCGGCGTGGCGCAGCAGGCCTTCGGTGAAGTCCATCAGCGTGTGGTAGTTCGCATACGCCTCGTAGAACTCCATCATCGTGAATTCGGGATTGTGGCGCGGCGAGAGGCCTTCGTTGCGGAAGTTGCGGTTGATCTCGAAGACCTTCTCGAAACCGCCGACGACCAGGCGCTTCAGGTACAGCTCGGGCGCGATGCGCAGGAACTGCTGCATGTCGAGCGCGTTGTGGTGGGTGACGAAGGGCTTGGCCGCGGCGCCGCCGGGAATCGGGTGCATCATCGGCGTCTCGACTTCCATGAAGCCGTGGCCGGTCATGTAGTTGCGGATCGAGGCCACGATGGCCGAACGGGCGCGGAAGGTGAAGCGCGTTTCCTCGTTCATGATCAGGTCGACGTAACGCTGGCGGTACTTCAGCTCCTGGTCGGCCAGGCCGTGGAACTTGTCCGGCAGCGGACGCAGCGACTTGGTCAGCAGGCGGATTTCAGTTGCCTGGATGGACAGCTCGCCGGTCCTGGTCTTCATCAGCGTGCCGACCACGCCGAGGATGTCGCCCAGGTCCCAGCCCTTGAAGGCGGCGTAGGCATCCTCGCCGACCTTGTCACGGGCGACGTAGATCTGGATGCGGCCGGACAGGTCCTGCAGCGTGGCGAACGAGGCCTTGCCCATGACCCGCTTCAGCATCATGCGGCCGCCGACCTTGACCTCGACCGGCAGGCCTTCGAGCTCGTCGGCGCTTTTCTCGCCATAGCCCTCATGCAGCTTGGCCGCGGTGTTCTCGCGCTGGAAGTCGTTCGGGAAGGCCTTGCCGGTCTTGCGCCATTCGGCGAGCTTGGCACGGCGCTCGGCGACGAGCTGGTTTTCATCCTGCTGGACCGGGGATTGCTGTTCGGCGTTGGACATGAA
Organism: Azonexus sp.; assembly: GCA_036376995.1. Classification (GTDB taxonomy): domain Bacteria; phylum Pseudomonadota; class Gammaproteobacteria; order Burkholderiales; family Rhodocyclaceae; genus Azonexus. Next base: position 903 of record DASUZG010000451.1, read on the forward strand.
GAATCCTTGGAAATGGAGTTTGCTGCGGGCGACCGCGTAGAACCATGAATTTTCGCCGATTTGTGGGGGTTGGGACAAGTTTGTCGAGCGCGCTCTGACGAGATCGGCGGGCAGTCGCCAGAGGTTGGTACGAACTGCGACGGAGCTGGGCAGGGCATTCAATTGCTCTCTTGATATTCCAAATTAATATGACGTTGGGATAGTATTTGGCCTTTGCGGCGCATCGGGCGCTGTCTCCTCCTCCTACAGACGGTAGATTTATGGCCAACCTTTCCGATCTCCTGGGCGGCAATGCCAGGTGGCGCCAGCATGATCGGCTGCTGCGCCTGCATACCTCGCTCGGTGCCGAGGCGCTGCTGCCGGAAACTGCGCGCATCGACGAAGCGCTCGGCCCGATCGTCGAACATGCCGGTTTTCGCTTCGAACTCACGGTGCTCTCGGCTGATGCGCATATCGCGTTGTCGTCGCTGCTCGGCCAGCCCGTCCGTCTGGAATTGCAGACCAGCCACTCGCGTACCGAGTTGCGTTCGTTCCATGGCCACGTTACCAGCAGTGCGCGGCTCGGCGCCAATGGCGGCTTCGCCCGCTATCGGCTGATCATCGAACCTTGGCTCGCGTTTCTTGGCCATCGCCGCGACAACTACCTGTTCCAGGATAAGAGCGTCATCGAAATCGTCGATGAATTGCTGTCCGACTGGCGGGGTCAGGGAAGGCTCGTGCCCGACTGGCGCTGGCAACTGGCGGATGCGGCGGTCTATCCGAAGCGCGGCATGACCGCGCAATACCAGGAAAGCGATCTGGCTTTCCTTAAGCGCTTGCTGGCCGACGAAGGGTTGTTTTGCTGGTTCACGCACGAGGCCGAGGAAAGCGAGACCTTCGGCCGGCACACGCTGGTCATCGCCGATCATAACGGCGCCTTTGTGGCGAACCGACAGCCATGCTTTCGCTACACCCAGGCCGGGGCGACGCTGACTGAAGACAGCGTGGAGCGCTGGCACGGCCGACGTGCCATCGATACCGCCGAAAGCAATTCCAGCAGTTGGGACTACCGCAGTCTTTCCTGCCGACCGCAAGCTGCCGGCAGCGCTATCGCCAACGGTAACGCTTTGCGCACCATGGC
>DASUZG010000452.1:0-3193 GCA_036376995.1 Azonexus sp.
ACGCCCAGTTCGCGGGCATAGGCGCGGATCGACGGCGACGCATGGACCTTGGCGCCGACCGGCAGCGCCGGCGGCAGGCTGGCCGGCGCGGCGGCGGCGACCGGTGCAGCCGGGGCGGCAGCTACCGGAGCCGGGGCGGCGGCCGTGGCCGGGGCCGCCGCCTGCGGCGCGGGGGCGGCAACGGCGGCACCGCTCTCGACCTTGATCAGCAGCGCACCTTCGCTGACCTTCGAGCCGACCTGGACCAGCACTTCCTTGACCACGCCGGCGGCCGTGCTCGGCACGTCCATGGTGGCCTTGTCGGATTCGAGCGTGGCGATGGCGTCGTCGATCTTGATCGTGTCGCCGACCTTGACGAACAGGTCGATGACCGGCACGTCGGAAAAGTCGCCGATATCCGGCACTTTCACTTCGACGATCCCGCCACCGGCGGCCGGGGCGGCAGCAGCCGGAGCAGCAGCCGGCGCGGGCGCCGCAGCAGGGGCCGCAGCCGCGGCAGCGCCGCCGGCCTCGACCTTGATCAGCAGCGCGCCTTCGCTGACTTTCGATCCGACCTGGACCAGCACTTCCTTGACCACGCCGGCGACGGTGCTCGGCACGTCCATGGTGGCCTTGTCGGATTCCAGGGTGGCAATCGCATCGTCGACCTTGATGCTGTCGCCGACCTTGACGAACAGGTCGATGACCGGCACCTCGGAGAAATCGCCGATATCCGGGACTTTGACTTCGATGATCTGGCTCATGTCGTCTCCCCCCTTACACCGACATCGGATTCGGCTTGGCCGGATCCAGGTTGTACTTGACCAGCGCCGCGGCGACCTTGTCGCGCTCGATCTTGCCTTCGTCGGCCAGCGCCTTGAGTGCCGCCAGCGTCACCCAGTGACGGTCGACCTCGAAGTGGTGGCGCAGCTTCTCGCGGGTGTCGGAACGGCCGAAGCCGTCGGTGCCCAGCGTGACGTAGGTGTTCTTGACGAACGGGCGGATCTGCTCGGCGAACAGCTTGATGTAGTCGGTCGCGGCAACCACCGGGCCTTCGGCGCCGGCGAGCTTCTGGGCGACATGCGACAGCTTCGGCGCTTCGAGCGGATGCAGCAGGTTCCAGCGCTCGGTGTCCTGGCCGTCGCGAGCTAGTTCGTTGAAGGACGGGCAGCCCCAGATATCGGCTTCGACGCCCCAGTCGTTCTTGAGCAGGTCGGCGGCAGCGATGACTTCGCGGAAAATGGTGCCGGAACCCAGAAGTTGGACGCGCAGCTTGCCTTCGCCACCCTTCTTGAATGCGTACATGCCCTTGATGATGTCGGCCTCGGCACCGGCCGGCATTTCGGGGTGCTCGTAGTTCTCGTTCATCACGGTGATGTAGTAGAAGACGTCTTCCTGCTCGACATGCATACGGCGCATGCCATCCTGGACGACGACGGCGACTTCGTACTGGAAGGTCGGATCGTAGGAGATGCAGTTCGGCACCAGGTTGGCCAGGATCAGGCTGTGGCCGTCCTCGTGCTGCAGGCCTTCGCCGTTCAGCGTGGTGCGGCCGGCGGTGCCGCCGACCAGGAATCCGCGGGCGCGCTGGTCGCCGGCAGCCCAGACGAGGTCCAGGGTGCGCTGCAGGCCGAACATCGAGTAGCAGATGTAGAACGGGATGGTCTGCACGTTATGCACGGAGTAGGCGGTGGCGGCGGCGATCCAGTCGCTCATCGCGCCGGCCTCGTTGATGCCTTCCTGCAGCACCTGGCCGGTCTTCGACTCCTTGTAGAACATCAGCTGGTCGTGGTCTTCCGGCACGTAGTTCTGGCCCTGCTGGTTCCAGATGCCGACGGCGCGGAACATGCCTTCCATGCCGAAGGTGCGCGATTCGTCCGGCACGATGGGCACGACGTTCTGGCCGACCTGCTTGTCCTTGAGCAGCATGTTCATGATGCGGACGATGGCCATCGTCGTCGACAGCTCGCGGCCTTCGCCGGACGCCTTCAGCAGCGCGTCGAACTTGTCGAGGCCGGGAATGGCCAGCGGTGCGGCCTTGCGCCGGCGCGACGGCAGGAAGCCGCCGAGGTCCATGCGGCGCTGGCGCATGTACTTGTACTCTTCCGAATCCTCGGCGAACTTCAGGTAGGGCAGTTCGGCCAGCTGGTCGTCCGGCACCGGCAGCGAGAAGCGGTCGCGGAAGCGGCCGATCTGCTCGATATCGAGCTTCTTCTGCTGGTGCGAGATGTTCATCGCTTCGCCGGCCTGGCCCATGCCGAAGCCCTTGATGGTCTTGGCCAGGATCAGGGTCGGGGCGCCCTTGTGCGTGACGGCGGCGTTGTAGGCGGCGAAGATCTTGAAGATGTCGTGGCCGCCGCGGTTCAGTTGCCAGACTTCGTCGTCGGTCCAGTCGGCGACCAGTTCCTTGAGTTCCGGCGTGTTGAAGAAATGCTCGCGGACGTAGGCGCCGTTCTTGGCCTTGAAGGTCTGGTACTCGCCGTCGACGCAATCCATCATGCGCTTCTTCAGGATGCCCTTCTTGTCGCGGGCGAACAGCGCATCCCAGTGGGTGCCCCAAATGAGCTTGACGACGTTCCAGCCGGCGCCGCGGAATTCGGCTTCCAGTTCCTGGATGATCTTGCCGTTGCCGCGCACCGGGCCGTCCAGGCGCTGCAGGTTGCAGTTGATGACGAAGATCAGGTTGTCGAGCTTTTCGCGCCCGGCCATGCCGATGGCGCCCAGCGATTCGACTTCGTCGGTTTCGCCGTCACCGAGGAAAGCCCAGACCTTGCGCTGTTCGGCCTTGGCGGCGTCGATCAGGCCGCGGCTGGCGAGGTACTTCATGAAGCGGGCCTGGTAGATGGCCTGGATCGGGCCGAGACCCATCGACACGGTCGGGAATTGCCAGAAGTCCGGCATCAGCCATGGATGCGGGTAGGAGGAAATGCCCTGGCCGCCGGTTTCCTGGCGGAAGTTGTCCATCTGCGACTCGGTCAGGCGACCGAGCATGAAGGCGCGGGAATAGACGCCCGGCACCGAGTGGCCCTGGAAGAAGATCAGGTCGCCGCCGGTATCGTGGTCGAGGCTCTTCCAGAAATGCGAGAAGCCGACGTCGTAGAGGGCGGCAGCGGAAGCGAAGGAAGCGATGTGGCCGCCGACGTTGGTGTCCTTGTTGGCGCGCACGACCATGGCCATGGCATTCCAGCGGATGTAGGAGTGGATCTTGATCTCC
>DASUZG010000453.1:0-2826 GCA_036376995.1 Azonexus sp.
TATAACCGAGAGCGGCCGCGCTTCCGCGCGGCGGATCGCCGATGGCTGCGTCCGGCCGGTCGTGGCGGCTGCGGGATCAGCGCCCTTCCTTGATCAGGCGGCCGGCGACCGGCTGTGTCGGACGGGCGTTGTGGCGATACAGGCGGCTGAAGATGTCGATCTGCGCCGGCGAAACCGCGACCGGCTGCTTGAGCACCAGCCACAGCACGCCCTCGGTGCACGGCGGCGTCGTCAGCGAGCCCATGTACGCGTAGTAGTTGCGCGAGGCCGGCAGGAAGGCGTCGAGATCGACCGTGGTTGCCGGTGGCTCCACCGACAGGTGCTTTTCCAGCGGCAGGTTGTTCCACAGTGTCTGGATGAACGGGTTTTCCGCACCCTGCTCGAGCAGCACGGCGATGACTGCGAGCTGGCCGTCGTCGGCGCGATGGACCAGATGGGCCGACATGTCGAAGCGGCGACCGTCGATGCGCTCCTCCGACGGGCGGTGGAAGTTGATCTGTTGCAGGGTGTAGGACTTGCCGGTCAGGGTGAACGAGTTGTCGCCGAGAAAGACTTCGACGGTGCGGCCGCTGTCGGCGATGCGGAAGCGGGACGGACGGTAATTGAAGCGGATCGGTTCGACATCGACCTTGATGCCGTCGCGGATGTCGATTGGCGACTGGCGCTGGCCGTTGGCGCACAGCGAGTTGCGCGGGTCGAGCCGGCCCCAGTTGTCCGGGCCGCCGGCACCGTCGTAGCTCCAGTCGCTGGGCAGTTTCGGCCGGATCGGCTCGCTGTGCACCAGTTCGAGCATGTAGCCGTCGTTCTTGGCCGCCGCCTTGGCCGGTGCCGCCTTGCGCGGCTGGGCCGTCGGTAGCGGTCGTGGCGCGGGCTTGCTGCTGGCGACGACGACCGGCGGCTTGCTGTCGGCGGCGACCGGCGTTTCGGTCGGGGCCGGAGGCGTCTTGGCGGCTTCGGCGGCCGGCTTCAGGTTTGGCCGGATGGCGGGGACGACGGCTTTGGCGGCCTCTTCGCCGGTGCTGTGCTCGGCGGTCTTGAGCGGCGCCGGTTTCGTGGCCTTGGCCATTTCCTGCTTCAGCAGCGCCTCGTTGGCCTGGCGCAACTGGCCCGCCGCCTCGCCGGCCTTGGCCGCCAGTTCGGCCTGGCTGTCCTTGGGGGGGCGGCAGACTTCGCGCAGCACCTTGTCGTCGAGCGTGCCGCTGCGCACCGGCAGGTCGGTGCCGTTGATGTCCTCTTCGCGGACCACGGCGCTGTCGCCCTTCTTGAAGGAACGCTTGATGGTGTTGGCGTTGCGCGCCGTGCAGTCGTAGCGGGTGACTACCTCGATGATCTGGTAGGGCAGGCCGGAGCGGACATCGACCAGTTCCTTGTCGAGGATCATGCGGCTCAACACTTCGACCGTCGCCCCGGCGCGCTTGATGCTGGTGCGGTCGAGTTCGATGCGCTTGCCCGGTTCGGACGAAACGTTCTGCCAGGTCGGCGCGGCATGCGTCGCCAGGGGCAGGGTCAGGGCCAGGGCGACCGCGATCGATGGATGCATTGAAAACCTCTTTGTTATTTGAATTCCGCTGCTTGTCGACATGATTTCGACCAAATTCTAGAAATCTTGAGCGCGGCCTTCGATTCCTTGCATTTTGCCTGTGTTTCCAGTAACTTGCAGCCACTCGTTAGGGGTGTCGGCTGCTGCGGCCGACTGAGAAATACCCTCCGAACCTGACCGGGTCATGCCGTCGTAGGGAAACGAACTCTGCTGTTGGAACCAGATCGCTCCTTGCCCGTCTTACCCCTCGCTTTCACGCATGGAGCTTCAATGAACGTCACCGAACAGTTTCTCGCCGCCAACGCTCACGTCGACGAGGCCGCGGTCCAGCCGCTACCCAATTCCCGCAAGATCTACGTCGCCGGCTCCCGTCCGGACCTGCGCGTGCCGATGCGCGAGATCAGCCAGTCCGATACGCCGACCGGCATGGGTGGCGAGCAGAATCCGCCGATCTTCGTCTACGACTGCTCCGGCCCCTATTCCGACCCGGCGGCGAAGATCGACATCCGCTCCGGCCTGCCGGCGTTGCGCGCCCAGTGGATCGCCGAGCGCGGCGATACCGAGGAGCTGCCCGACCTGACGTCCGAATACGGCCGCCAGCGCGCCGCCGACCAGGCGCTCGACGCACTGCGCTTCCCCGGCCTGCACCGCAAGCCGCGCCGCGCCAAGGCCGGCGCCAACGTCAGCCAGATGCACTACGCGCGCAAGGGCATCATCACGCCGGAAATGGAATACGTGGCGATCCGTGAGAACCTCAATCGTGCCGCCTACATCGAGTCACTGAAGGCGACCGGCCCGATGGGCGACAAGATGGCCAAGCTGCTCGGCCGCCAGCACCCGGGCCAGAACTTCGGCGCCAGCATCCCGGCCGAGATCACGCCGGAATTCGTGCGCAGCGAAATCGCCCGCGGCCGCGCCATCATCCCGAACAACATCAACCACCCGGAATCCGAGCCGATGATCATCGGCCGCAATTTCCTCACCAAGATCAACGCCAACATCGGCAACTCTGCCTTGGGCTCGTCGATCCAGGAAGAAGTCGAGAAAATGACCTGGTCGATCCGCTGGGGCGGCGACACGGTGATGGATCTGTCCACCGGCAAGAACATCCACGAAACCCGCGAGTGGATCATCCGCAACTCGCCGGTGCCGATCGGCACGGTGCCGATCTACCAGGCGCTGGAAAAGGTCAACGGCAAGGCCGAGGACCTGACCTGGGAAATCTTCCGCGACACGCTGATCGAACAGGCCGAGCAGGGCGTCGACTACTTCACCATCCACGCCGG
>DASUZG010000454.1:0-2485 GCA_036376995.1 Azonexus sp.
ATGATGCGATCTCCTTAGACCGAGAAGGACTGGCCGCAGGAACACTGGGCGCTGGCGTTGGGGTTGTCGAACTTGAAGCCGGTATGGGTCAGGGTGTCGACGAAATCGACGGTGACGTTGTCGATCATCGGCATGGTCATCGGATCGACCAGCAGCTTGACGCCCTCGACTTCCAGTTCCCAGTCGTCCTCGGCCTTGTCGGTTTCGAGCTTCATGCCGTACTGCAGGCCGGAGCAGCCGCCGCCCGAAATCACCAGGCGCAGGCCGGCGACCGGCGTTTCGGAACCGCGGATGAAGCGTTGAACAGCTTTGACGGCGGCGGGGGTCAGATTGATCATGGCGGTTCTCCGAGAGGTGATGAGGGCTTCAACGCAAAGCCTGTGCCATGCGCCACCACCACGATAACTGCTTGAATCGATGCGATTGTTGCGGCGCAATGCGTTGTCGCGTTTGCGACAATCAACCGAGGACGTGTTCGTAGGCCCGGCGCAGCAGGTGGCGCTCGACTTCGCTCAAGGCGCGCGCCTCGGTGAGGGCGATGAAACGCCCGCCGCAGCGCTCGGCGGCGGCGAACGGCGGATCGATGCCGGCGAAGGCGGCGAGCAGCACCGGCACGTCGCCCTCGGGCGTATCGACCCAGGCGGCGAATTCGGCTTCCGGCACGATGGCGCCGTCGGGCAGGCCGAGGTGGATTTCGGCTTCGCGCAACAGCGCCGTCGGATGCACCTGCACGGTCGGCGAATAATCCTCGTCGCGCAGCGCCGCCAGCGGCGGCAGCGGCGTGAAGGCGACGACGCCGGACGGCAGGCAGAGAAAGCGCACCCGCCCGCTGGTCGCCTGCTTGTGCAGCAACAGGAGGCGCGGCGGCCGGTTCGGGCTAGCGGGCATATTCGCCGAGCACCGCGTCGCCGCGCAGCTGGCCCGGGCGGCCCCAGACCTGCACCGCCTCGACGTACCAGCCGGCGAGCGCCGGGTGCGGCTGCAGCACCTGGTATTCGGCAAACAGGCGGCCATCCGGAAAGAAGGTCAGCGTGCCGTAGCGTTCGCCGCCGCGCCAGGTGCCGACCAGGCTGACTTCCTGCGAGAACGGGTCGCGCGTTTCGGCAAAGCTCAAGCCGGCCCAGCGCGGCTCGTCGCCGAGGGAAAGGCCGAGTTTTTCCACCTGGCCGCGCAAGGCGGCGCACACCGCCTCGCCCTGCACAGCCATGGCGGAAAGCTCAGCGAGTCCCGGCATGGCTCAGGCCGGCGCGTAGGTGTAGCAGCTCTTCGGACAGACGCGGCCGCAGGAGCCGCAGCCGATACAGTCCATCGGGTTGGACAGCGACATCACCATCATGTTGTCGTCGTCGCTGTCGTCGTCATCGTCCAATTCGCGCTCGACCAGGTCGAGCACGTTGCGCGGGCAGACCTTGTAGCAGCGGCCGCAGCCGATGCACTTGGCCTGGTCGATGCTGGTGGCGAATTGCGGCGTCCATTCGGCGCCGCCACGGGTGAGACCGGTGATCATGCAGGTTGTCCTTTCTGTGCGGCGGTCAGGCGGGCGTTGGCATTGGCCCAGGCCTGGCAGGCGTCAAACGTGGATTGGGCGAGGCCCGGAATTTCCTGGTAGGCCGCCGGCAGGCGGTCTTCCACGAGGTCGTGCATCTGCGAAGCCCACTCGGAAGCGATGCGCTTCAATTTCTTCACTTCCTTGTCGAGGGCGGCGAGTTCGTCGGCGATCATGCGGCCTCCGGACGCATTACAGCCCGGCTACTGCCGGGTGCTGGCCGATGCGCTCGAGCGCCACGCCGAGGATCTTGTCGGCTTCGTCCTTCATCTTCGACAGGCTGGCGAAGCCGAAGCGATGCACGTCGCGCAGCGTCTTGTCGACGGCGACCAGCTTGCCGACGGTGATCAGGGCGCGGCCGAAGCCTTCGTGCGTCAGGTGCACCAGCGGCACGGCCAGCAGCTTGCATTCCTTCTCGATCAGCACGGCGATGGCGTTGTAGAAGGCCTTGACGCGGGAGATGGTCTCGTCGTCGGGGTCGCCGATCAGCGGGATCTCGGCCTTGCGTTCCTTGGTCAGCACGTAGGGGTCGAGAATCTTCTCGACGCTCCAGCCCTGGTAGGTGCCGTAGGTGTCGAGGGCGCGCATCTGGCGGGCCATCTCCTTGACGAAATCGGTTTCGAGGATGGGATCGGCGGCAAGGGCTTCGGTCATGGTCTTACTCCTTGGGGAATGCGGAAGATGGAGAGGAAAGCGGGATCAGTCGCGGCGCCGGCACGAGGCCGGGCAGCAGGCCGATGACGAGACGGGCGACGGCCAGCGCGCCGAGGAAACCGACCATGGCGCCGAGCGCGGTGGCCCCGTCGCTGCCGTCGAGGGCAGCGCCGAGCCAGGCGCCGAAAATCATGGCGAAGGCCGGGAACAGGTAGCCGAGCACGGCCGAGAGGGTCAGCTTGCCGGATGGCAGCGCGATGCAGACTTCGTCGCCGGCCTGGACAC
>DASUZG010000455.1:0-15417 GCA_036376995.1 Azonexus sp.
GAAATTCCTCGCCCAGCTGACGCGCAGCCGCGACTTCGGCATCGCCACCGCGCACGCCGATTTTTCCTTCGCCGAAGTCATGGAACGGGTGCAGGCGGTGATCCGCCGCATCGAGCCGCACGACTCGGCCGAGCGCTACCGCGAACTCGGCGTCGAAGTGCTCCAGGGCACGGCACGGATCGTCTCGCCGTGGGAAGTGGAAATCACCGACGCCGCCGGTGCCAGCCGCCGCCTCACGACGCGCAGCATCGTCATCGCCGCCGGCGCCCGGCCCTTCGTGCCGCCGATTCCCGGCCTCGCCGACGTCGGCTACCTGACTTCCGACGACGTCTGGCAATTGCGCGAACTGCCGCGCCGCCTGGTGGTGCTCGGCGGCGGGCCGATCGGCTGCGAGCTGAGCCAGGCCTTCGCCCGCCTCGGCGCCCGGGTGACCCAGGTCGAGATGGCGCCGCGCCTGCTGCTGCGCGAGGATCCGGAAGTCTCGGCGGAGGTCGCCCGGCGCTTCGCCGCCGAAGGCATTAGCGTGCTGGTCAATCACCGGGCCCGGCAGTTCGCCGTCGAGGCCGGCGAGAAGCTGCTGTTCGCCGAGCACGCCGGCGCGGACGTGCGCATCCCCTTCGATGCCGTACTGGTCGCCGTCGGCCGCAGCGCCACCCTGGCCGGCTACGGCCTGGCGGAACTGGGCATCGCCACTGGCCGCACGGTCGAGACCAACGAATTCCTGCAGACCCGGTTCCCCAACATCTACGCCGCCGGCGATGTCGCCGGCCCCTTCCAGTTCACGCACACGGCGGCGCACCAGGCCTGGTACGCGGCGGTCAATGCGCTGTTCGACCCGTTGAAGAAGTTCAAGGCCGATTACTCTGTGATTCCCTGGGCCACCTTCACCGAGCCGGAAGTCGCCCGCGTCGGCCTCAACGAGCAGGAGGCGCGGGCACAGGGCATCGCCCACGAGGTCACGCGCTTCGACCTGGCCGAACTCGACCGCGCCATCGCCGACGGCGCCGCGCACGGCTTCGTCAAGGTGCTGACCGTGCCCGGCCGCGACCGCATTCTCGGCGTCACCATCGTCGGCGCCCAGGCCGGCGAACTGATCGCCGAATACGTGCTGGCCATGAAGCACGGCATCGGCCTGAACAAGCTGCTCGGCACCATCCACATCTACCCGACGCTGGCCGAAGCCAACAAGTACGCGGCCGGCGTCTGGAAGCGGGCCCATGCGCCGCAGCGCCTGCTCGCCTGGGTCGAGCGCTTCCATGCCTGGCGCCGGGGCTGAACGCATGCCGGACAGCGCCCGCCGCTGCTCGATCGTTATCCCGGTGCTCGATGAGGCAGCCGGCATCGCCGCCCAACTGCAGACGCTGCAGGCCTGGCGCACCGCGGGCGCCGAGGTGCTTGTCGTCGATGGCGGCAGCCGCGATGCCAGCCGGGAACGGGCGGCGCCGCTGGCCGATGCCGTGCTGGTCAGCCGCCGCGGCCGGGCACGGCAGATGAATACCGGCGCCGCGCAGGCCCACGGCGAAATCCTCGTCTTCCTGCATGCCGACACCCGGCTGCCGCCCGATGCGCTGGCCGCCATCGCCGCCGCGCTCGACGCCGGTGCCCGCTGGGGTCGTTTCGATGTCCGCATCACCGGCCGCCACCGCGGCCTGGCGCTGGTCGCCGCGTTGATGAACGCGCGCTCGCGGCTGACCGGCATCGCCACCGGCGACCAGGCGATGTTCGTGCGCCGCGACCTGTTCGTGGCTGTCGGCGGCTTTCCCGACCTGCCGCTGATGGAGGACATCGCGCTGTCGCGCACGCTGCGCGCCGTCGCCCGGCCGGCCTGCCTGCGCCAGCGGGTGACCACTTCCGGCCGGCGCTGGGAACGGCACGGCCTACTGCGCACCGTCCTCGCCATGTGGTGGCTGCGCCTGCGCTACTTTTTTGGTGCGCGTCCGGCCGATCTCGCCCGCGCCTACGGCTATGTCCCCGATGACGACTGAAGCGGTGACCGTCGCCATCCTGGCCAAGGCACCACGGCCGGGCTTCGCCAAGACGCGGCTGATTCCCCGTCTCGGTGCAGCCGGTGCCGCCGCGCTGCAGGACTGGCTGCTGCGCCGCACCGTCGCCACCGCCGTCGCCGCCCAACTCGGGCCGGTCACGCTGTGGGGCGCCCCGGACGGCGCCGACCCGGCCTTCGCCGCCGTCGCCGGCGGCTCCGTCACCGTGCACGACCAGCCGGCCGGCGATCTCGGCATCCGCCTGCTGGCGGCCGTCGCCGCCGGCCCGACGCTGCTGCTCGGCACCGACTGCCCGGCCCTGACCCCGGCCATCCTGCGCCGGGCGGCCGGCGCACTGGCGCACCACGACGCGGTGGCGATCCCGGCCGAGGACGGCGGCTACGTGCTGCTCGGGCTGCACCGCGCCGACCCCTCGCTGTTTACCGGCATTGCCTGGAGCACGGCGCAGGTCATGGCCCAGACGCGGCAGCGCCTGCAGCAGCTCGGCTGGCGCTGGCTGGAGTTGCCGGCCCTGTGGGACGTCGACCGGCCGGACGATCTCGGCCGCCTGCTCGCCGCATGGCCGGCAACCGCCGATTTCGCCTGCCCGGGGCCACCGTGAAGCGCCTGTTGCTGGCCGGCGGCGGCCACGCCCATCTCGCCGTACTGCGGGCGCTGGCCCGGCGGCCGTGGCCGGGCGTCGAAGTGACGCTATTGTCACCGTGGCCGCGGCAGCTCTACTCCGGCATGGTGCCCGGCTGGATGGCCGGCCACTACCGCCTGGAGCAATGCGCCGCGCCGCTCGCCCCGCTGGCCCGGGCAGCCGGCGCCCGCTTCGTTTGCGCCGGCCTCGAAGCGCTCGATGCCGACCGCCGTCTCGTGCGCACCGACGGCGGCGAGACTCTGGCCTACGACCTGCTGTCGCTGGCCACCGGTGCCGGCGTCGACACCGCCGCGCTGGCCGCCTGCGGCGGGCGGCTGCTGCCGATCCGCCCGCTGGAAGCGTTCGTCGCCGGCTGGGAAAAGCTGCTGATGGCCTGCCGGGCGCGCCGCCGGGCGAGTCTCGCGGTGGTCGGCGGTGGCGCCGCCGGCGTCGAACTGGCATTGGCGGCCCGCTACCGGCTGGCGAACGAACTCGGCGCCGACGCCGTGCAGGTCAACCTGATCGCCGGCGGCGGCCTGTTGCCGGACCACGGCCGGCGCCTTGCCGCCCGCGCCGCGACGACGCTGGCCCGCGCCGGCGTCGCGCTGTTCGCCGTACCGGCCGCCGGCCATCCGGACGGCCTGCAATTGGCCGACGGCCGCCTGCTCGCCGCCGACCATGTGCTGGCCGCCACCGGCGTGCGCCCGCCGCCGTGGCTGGCCGGTTCCGGGCTGCGGCTGGCCGACGACGGCTTCGTCGTGGTCGAGGCCGGCCAGCAGAGCGTCTCGCACGCCAGCGTGTTCGCCGCCGGCGACATCGCCAGCCGGCCCGACGCGCCGCATGCCAAGTCCGGCGTCCATGCCGTGCGCGCCGGCCCGGTGCTGGCGGCCAATCTGCAACGCCATCTGCAGGGTCTCGCACCCCGGCCCTACCGGCCGCAACGGCGCAGCCTCTACCTGCTGGCCACCGGCCCGCGCCAGGCGCTGGCGTCCTGGGACGGCCTGGCCGCCGGCGGAGCCTGGGCGTGGTACTGGAAGGACTGGATCGACCGCCGCTTCCTGCGCCGCTACGATAGCGCCACCGACAGTCCGGACGAGGATGGCGCATGAACGACACGCAGCAGGCCCTGCTCGATGGCGAGTTTCTCGCCGCCACCCGGCGCGACATGATCCGCTTCGCCCACCTGCAGTTGCGCGATGCGGCCCAGGCCGAGGACGCGGTCCAGGAGGCGCTGGTCGCCGCCTTCGCCAACGCCCGCGGCTTTACCGGGCGGGCGGCGTTGAAGACCTGGATCTTCGCCATCCTCAAGCACAAGATCATCGACCTGCTGCGCCGCCAGGCGCGCACCCCCAACGTCTCGGCGCTGGCGGCGGCCGACGAGCCGCTGGACCGGACGGTCGATGCGCTGTTTCAGGCCAACGGCCACTGGCAGGCGGACAACCGCCCCGGCGACTGGGGCGACCCGGAGGAGGCGCTGCGCCAGCAGCGTTTCTGGGAAGTGTTCGAAGCCTGCCTCGAACACCTGCCGGAGGCCACCGCCCGCGTCTTCATGATGCGCGAGTTCCTCGATTTCGAAACGGCGGAAATCTGCCGCGAGCTGGGCATCAGCAGCGGCAACTGCCACGTCATCCTGCACCGGGCGCGCCACGGCCTGCGCCGCTGCCTGGAACAGGGCTGGTTCGCCCCGGGAGAACGGCCATGCTGAACTGCAAGGAAGTGACCCGCCTGCTGTCCGAGGGGCAGGACCGCCCGCTCGGCCTGGCCGAGAAAATGCAGCTGGAGATGCACCTGGCGATCTGCCAGGGCTGCCGCAATTTCCGCAGCCAGCTGGCCTTCTTGCGCGACGCCTGCCGCCGCTACCTGGGCGGCCACGACGACGGCGACTGAGCCGGCGCCCTATTCCAGCGTCGCGATGTACTCGGCGACGGCATGCGCCTCGAGTTCGGTCAGCTTGCTGGCGATGGTGTGCATCACCGCGTTGTCGTTGGTCCGCTCGCGCTTGTTGAACTGCTTCAGCTGGTCCTCGATGTAGCGCGGATGCTGACCGGCCAGGCGCGGCAGCTGCGCGGTGCCCAGTCCCTTGTCGCCGTGGCAGCTGGCGCAGCCGGGCAGGCCGGAGAACTGGTTGCCGCGCTTGAAGATGTAGGCGCCGACGGCGATCAGCTCGGCATCGCGGCCGCGCCGGGGGCCGACCTGCTTGGCCTCGAAGAAGGCGCCCAGGGCCTGCATCTCGGCCGGCGTCAGTTCCTCGGCCTGCGGTTTCATGGTTTCGCTCTTGCGCTTGCCTGACTTGAAGTCGGCCAGCTGGCGGGCGATGTACTCGGCATGCTGGCCGGCCAGGCGCGGAAACACCGGGCTCGCCGATTCACCCTGCAGGCCGTGGCACAGGGAACAGCGGCCGGCGACGATATCGCCGGCGCGCGCCAGCTCGGCCGGCGTCGCCGCCTGCGCCGGCACGGCCAGGGCGGCCAGCAGGCCGAGCGTCAGGATGGTTTTGTTCTGATTCACTGGAATACCCCCGGGATCGGTCGACAACAGCCGTACCTTACCAAAGGGCCGGCGCCTTGTGCCAGGCATCGCGGCGCCGGAACGCCGCCGGCCGCCGCCGGTCCAACCCGGCAATCCCCTGCCGCGAAGGAGCCGCCATGCGCCTGCTTCCCCTGCTCGGCCTCGCCCTGCTGCCGGCCCTTGCCATGGCTGAGGCACCGTGGGGCACGGTCGACCGCAGCATCGCCCCGGCCTTGCACCAGAAAGCCTGCGTTGCCTGCCACACGCGGATGTTCGGCGGCGACGGCAGCCGCATCTACACCCGCGAGGACCGCCTGGTGAACTCGCGGCCCGAGTTGCTGCGCCGCGTCGCCTTCTGCAACGCCCGGGTCGGCGCCGGCTGGTTCCCGGACGAGGAAGGCGCCGTCGCCGCCTGGCTCAACGACCAGTACTACCACTTCAAGGAATGAGCGCCGGCCGGGCGCACCGGACTCAGGCGGCGGCGACCCGCCGCTTGGGGAAGTTCATGGTCCCGGCGACCAGCAGCCAGAGCACCGCCAGCGCGCCGCAGACGGCGAACACGGCGCCGTCGCCGAGGCGCTGGGCGATCAGGCCGCCGGCTGCGCCGCCCAGGAACAGGCCGACCGCCTGGGTCGTGTTGTAGACGCCGAGCGCCGCGCCCTTGGCCGCCGGCGGCGCGGTGCGCGAGACCAGCGAGGGCAGCGTCGCTTCGAGGATGTTGAAGGCGACGAAGAAGAGCAGCAGGCAGGTCGCCAGCCCGGCCAGGCTCTGGCCGAACAGGAAGAGGCCCAACTGGACCACGGCGACCAGCGCGATGGCGGCGCGGAAGATCGGCCGCATCTTGTCCTTCTTCTCGGCGGCGATGATCGCCGGCACCATGATCACGAAGGACGCCAGCACCGCCGGCAGGTACACCTTCCAGTGCTCGGGCGCCGCCAGGCCGCCGTGCGTGATCAGCGCATGCGGCAGGATCACGAACATGGCCATCTGGATCATGTGCAGCGAGCCGATGCCGAGATTGAGCTTCAGGAGATCGGGATCGCCCAGCACCTGGCGCAGCGGCAGGCGCCCATGGCCGGCCGGACGCGGCGCCGCCGGCACCACCTTGAGCAGCACGGCGATGGCCAGCAAGGCCAGCACGCCGGTCAGTACGAACAGGCCGGCCATGCCGATGGCGCCGTAGAGCAGCGGCGCACCGACCAGCGACAGGGCGAAGACGAGGCCGATCGAGGAGCCGATCATGGCCATCACCTTGGTCCGGTGTTCCTCGCGCGTCAGGTCCGCGGCCAGCGCCGTGACCGCCGCCGAGATGGCGCCGGCGCCCTGCAGCACGCGGCCGGCGATCATCCAGTGCATGTCGGGCGCCCAGGCGGCGACGAAGCTGCCGACGACGAACAGCAGGAGGCCGGCAACGATCACCGGCTTGCGCCCCCACCAGTCGGAAGCGATGCCGAAGGGAATCTGGAACAGCGCCTGGGTCAGGCCGTAGGCGCCCAGCGCCAGGCCAACCAGGGCCCGGTCGTCGCCGCCCGGCAGGGTCGGCGCGTAGATGGCGAACACCGGCAGGATCAGGAACAGCCCGAGCATGCGCAGGCCGAAAATGGAAGCCAGCGCGGCGCCGACGCGGCGCTCCTGCGGACTCATGCGGTCGGTCGGGGGAGACATTGTTTTATTGGAAATGGGGCCTTGCTGCGGGGGCCTGCATCTTAACAGGTTTGCCCGGGCCACCTGGCATGGCTGTAATTCCATACAGCCTTTCGTGCAATGGCGGCCGCTTTTCCGTATAGTTTCCCTTTCCCCCTATCCCGAACCGTACAGCGATGGAAACCCTCCGCATCCGCGGCGCGCGCACGCATAACCTGAAGAACATCAACCTCGACCTGCCGCGCGACCAGTTGATCGTGATCACCGGCCTGTCGGGCTCCGGCAAGTCGTCGCTGGCGTTCGACACGCTGTACGCCGAAGGCCAGCGCCGCTATGTCGAGTCGCTGTCGGCCTATGCCCGGCAATTCCTGCAGTTGATGGAAAAGCCCGACGTCGACCTGATTGAAGGCCTCTCCCCGGCGATTTCCATCGAGCAGAAGGCGACCAGCCACAACCCGCGCTCCACCGTCGGCACCGTCACCGAAATCCACGACTACCTGCGCCTGCTGTACGCCCGCGCCGGCACGCCCTACTGCCCCGACCACGACCAGCCGCTGGAAGCGCAGACCGTGTCGCAGATGGTCGATACCGTGCTGGCCCTGCCGGCCGAGACCAAGCTGATGATCCTGGCGCCGGTGGTGGCCAACCGCAAGGGCGAGCAGCTCGACCTGTTCACCGAGCTGCGCGCCCAGGGTTTCGCCCGCGTGCGCGTCGATGGCACCGTCTATGAAATCGACGCCGTGCCGAAACTGGCCAAATCGCAGAAGCACAACGTCGATGTCGTCGTCGACCGCCTGAAAGTGCGCGACGACATGCGCCAGCGCCTGGCCGAGTCGTTCGAAACCGCCTTGCGCCATGCCGACGGCCGGGCCGTGGCGCTGGAAATGGATTCCGGCACCGAGCACCTGTTCTCGGCCAAGTTCGCCTGCCCGGTCTGCTCCTACGCGCTGCAGGAACTCGAACCCCGCCTCTTCTCCTTCAACAACCCGATGGGCGCCTGCCCCAAGTGCGACGGCCTGGGCGTGATCCAGTTCTTCGATCCCAAGCGCGTGGTCACCCACCCGGACGCCTCGCTGGCCGCCGGCGCCATCCGCGGCTGGGACCGGAAGAACCAGTTCTACTTCCAGATCATCGAGTCGCTGGCCGACCACTACGGGTTCGCCGTCGACACGCCCTGGCTTGAGCTGCCGGAAGCCATCCGCCAGCTGGTGCTGTACGGTTCCGGCCACGAGGCGATCAATTTCCGCTACGCCAACGAGAAGGGTACGCGCTTCGACCGCAGCCACACCTTCGAAGGCATCATCCCCAATCTCGAACGGCGCTACCGCGGCAGCGATTCCAACGCCGTGCGCGAAGAACTGGCCAAGTACGTCAGCAACTCGACCTGCCCGCACTGCAGCGGTACGCGCCTGCGCATCGAGGCCCGCCACGTGCGCGTCGGCACCAACACGCTGCACGAAATCAGCCGCCTGCCGCTGGGCGAGGCGCGCAATTACTTCAACTGCCTGACCCTGCACGGCCACAAGGCCCAGGTCGCCGACAAGATCCTCAAGGAAATCACTGCCCGCCTGACCTTCCTGATCGACGTCGGCCTCGACTACCTGTGCCTGGAACGCTCGGCCGAGACGCTCTCGGGCGGCGAAGCGCAGCGCATCCGCCTCGCCTCGCAGATCGGCTCCGGCCTGACCGGCGTCATGTACGTGCTGGATGAACCCTCGATCGGCCTGCACCAACGCGACAACGACCGCCTGCTGGCGACACTGAAGAACCTGCGCGACATGGGCAACACCGTGCTGGTCGTCGAGCATGACGAGGATGCCATCCGCACCGCCGACTACGTCGTCGACATCGGCCCCGGCGCCGGCGTGCATGGCGGCTACGTGGTCGCCCACGGCAGCCCGGCCGAAGTCACCGCCAACCCGGCTTCCCTAACCGGCGACTACCTGTCCGGCCGGCGCGCCATCGCCGCCCCCAAGGAGCGCCGTAAGCCCAATCCGGATAAGCAACTCAAGGTCGTCGGCGCGCACGGCAACAACCTGCGCGACGTCACGCTGGAAATTCCCGGCGGCCTATTTACCTGCATCACCGGCGTGTCCGGCTCGGGCAAGTCGACACTGATCAACGACACGCTGTACGCGGCGGCCGCCAAGCACCTCTACGGCTCGAGCACGGAGCCCGCGCCGTACAAGGAAATCCTCGGCCTCGACCTGTTCGACAAGGTCATCAACGTCGACCAGGCGCCGATCGGGCGCACGCCGCGCTCCAACCCGGCCACCTATACCGGCGTGCTGACGCCGATCCGCGAGCTGTTCGCCCAGGTGCCCGAATCGCGCGTGCGCGGCTACGGCCCCGGCCGCTTCTCGTTCAACGTCAAGGGCGGGCGCTGCGAAGCCTGTCAGGGCGACGGCATGATCAAGGTCGAGATGCACTTCCTGCCCGACATCTACGTGCCCTGCGACGTCTGCCACGGCAAGCGCTACAACCGCGAGACGCTGGAAGTGCAGTACAAGGGCAAGACCATCCACGACGTGCTCGGCATGACCGTCGAGCAGGCGCGCGAATTCTTCGACCCGGTGCCGGTGGTGGCCAGGAAGCTGCAGACCCTGGTCGATGTCGGCCTCAGTTACATCACCCTCGGCCAGAGCGCCACCACGCTGTCCGGCGGCGAAGCCCAGCGCGTCAAACTGGCGCTCGAACTGTCCAAGCGCGACACCGGCCGCACCCTGTACATCCTCGACGAGCCGACCACCGGCCTGCATTTCCAGGACATCGAGATGCTGCTCGCCGTGCTGCAGCGCCTGGCCGCGCACGGCAATACCATCGTCGTCATCGAGCACAATCTCGACGTCATCAAGACCGCCGACTGGATCGTCGACCTCGGTCCCGAGGGCGGTGCCGGCGGCGGCCGCATCCTGGTCGCCGGCACGCCGGAACAGGTGGCCAAATGCAAGGCCAGCCATACGGGTCGCTTTCTGCAGCCGTTGCTCGGCCGATAGGATAAGATCGGAATACCGCCTTCCCTAGGAGACTGTCATGTCGCTCGTCATGTCCATCGTCACCACGGCCAACCGGACCCGCCGCTTCACCCAGACCGATCCGGCGCAGATCGCGGAAATCCTCGGCAGCCTGAAGCGGGCCGCGATCATTTTCAGCGCCCGCTCGCTGGTCGTCGCCGGCGAGCACAGCACGGAACTCTTCAGTCCGCGCGCCATCACCCGGATCGAGATCGAAACCGCCCTCGACCTGAGCCCCTACCTGCCGCCGGCCTGGGTGCCGGACATCCGGGCGCTGGGCCCGACCGATGTCACCGGCGACAGCCGGATCGACGACCAGCACATCGCCAGCCGCGTCGATTGCTTCTTCGAAGGCGGCGACACTCTCGCCACCTGGATCGAGTCCGGGCGCCCCGGCAGCCACAGCGAGCGCAGCCAGCGCCTGGTCAGCCTGTTCGAGCAGCCGCTGATTTCCTACCTGCCCAGCGCCGGCGGCATCGGCCTGATCAATCCGGCCAACCTGACCCGCCTGCAGTTCGCCACCACCCTGTCCGATCCGCCGGCCGGCGCCTGGCATCTGCGCGAAGCGTGAGCGCTGCCGAACTCAAGGGGAAGACCGGCCTGCGCCGCCTGTGGAACGCGCTCGGCTACTCGCGCGACGGCCTCGGCGCCGCCTGGCGCAACGAGGCGGCCTTCCGCCAGGAAGTGCTGCTTGCCGCCGTCACCATCCCGCTGGCGCTGCATCTCGGGCGCAGCGGCGTCGACCGGGCGCTGCTGATCGGCAGCATCCTGCTCGTCCTGATCGTCGAAATCCTCAACTCGGCGCTGGAGGCCGTGGTCGACAAGGCCTCGCCGGAAAAGCACGAACTGGCCAAGCGCGCCAAGGACATGGGCAGCGCGGCGGTGCTGCTGGCCCTGCTCAACGCCGTCGCCGTCTGGGCCTGCGTGCTGTGGCCCGCCGGCAGTTAGCCGCGGCCGCCTAGCCGCCCTGGCCGCTGGCCACGACCACGCGGTTGCGGCCCTGGTGCTTGGCTTCGTACAGCGCGGCGTCGGCCCGGTTGAGCGCCGCCTCCAGCGAACTTTCGCTGGCATCGGCCAGGCCCATGCTGAAGGTAACCCGAACCACCCGTCCGTCCGGCAACCGGATGTCGTAATCGGTGCACACCGCGCGAAAGCGCTCGGCCAGCCGGGCAGCCTCGGTAACGGTGATTTCCGGGAACAGGAAGGCGAATTCCTCGCCGCCGTAGCGGCACACCAGGTCGGACTGGCGCAGGGCTTCCTGCAACAGCGCGGCGAAGGCGCGCAGCACGGCGTCGCCGGCGGCGTGGCCGTAGGTGTCGTTGAGCTTCTTGAAATAATCGAGGTCGGCCATGCCGATGGTCACCGGCCGCCGGTAGCGCTGTGCCCGATGCAGCTCGGCTTCGGCGGCGACCATGAAATGGCGGCGGTTGAACAGGCCGGTCAGGCCGTCGCGATTGGCCAGCGTCTCCAGCGCCAGGCGGGCCTTCTCGTTCTCGGCCAGCGAGGCGTGCAGCTTGCCGATGGCGTCCTCGACCGCCTGGATCTCGACCATCGCCGCCGGCTTGAAGGACGGCGCCGGCTGGTCGACGCCGAGGCCGGACAGGGCCTGGTCGATGCGCTGCAGCGGATGGATCATGTGCACCCGGAGCAGGATCAGGAACAGCACCAGGAACAGGCCGACCACGATCATCACCACGGTCAGCTTGAGGCGCGCCAGCTGGATCGCCGCCGACACTTCGCCAAGATCGCTGCTGGTCAGGTTGACGCCCTGGATCGACACATCGTCGACGAGCAGGCCGAGATGCGAAGACAGGCGCTGCCATTCGCCGAAATTGGCGGCGAAGGCGCCCTCGTCCTTCAGCGACTGGCGCACGACGCTGGCCAGGAATTGCTCGACCTGGCGCGCCCGCTCGGCCGCCTCGCGATGTTCGAGCACGCTCGGGTGGCTGGCCACCAGGGTGACGACGAACATCGACTGCTGCCGGGCCTGCGGCGTGATCGCCGAGAAGACGCGCTCGCCTTCCTGGCGCAACTGTTCCAGATTGCGGGCCAGGCGCTGGTAGCGGATGATTTCCGGCACCGTCTTTTCCTGCAGCCGGGCGGCCGTCTCGATGACGCGCTGCTGGTCGGCCCAGATCAGCCCGACCATGATCCCGAAGGTCAGGATGAAAACGGCGGCCAGCAACGCGAAGGCGACGCCGGCGCGGAAAGTCTTGAGGCGGATCAGTGTCCTCGGCATGGCGCTCAATCCAGGCTGAACGGGAAATGCCGGCGCACGATGCGCGGATAGGTGCCGTCGGCCCGCATCCCGGCGATGGCCAGATCGACCTGCTGGCGCAGCGCCTCGCGGGTTTTCGGCAGGGCGATATGGACGCTGCCGCCGAGCCCGTCGTCGGTCAGCGGCCGGCCGAAGAACTCGTAGCGCCCGGCCGTCTCGCGGACCATCATGGCGTAGGCGCTGAGCATCGGCAGCAGCGCGAAATCGGCCTGCCCGTCGCCTACCAGCGCCAGCGTCTCGGCCAGCGTGCCGGCACTCAGCACCGCCAGCTGGCGCTCGGCGGCCAGGCGTTGCAGGTAGGCGTGCTGCTGCGTGTCGGCGACCACCGCCAGGCGCGCCCGGCGCAGCGTGGCCAGTTCGCTGTTGGCGATCGTTCCGGCCCGCCCGACCAGGCGCGACGAGGAGCGCCAGAGGGCGGCACTGAAGGCGACCCGCTGCTCGCGCTCGGGGGTGCGCAGGAAATTGCCGAAACCGAGGTCGAAGCGCCCGTCCTCGACGCCGGGCAGAATTTCGCCGAAGCGGACGTTGCTGGTCACGCAGCGGGTAGCCACGCGGCGGCAGATCTCGCGCGCCAGGTCCTCGTTGAGGGCGGCCAGGCCGCCGGTATCGCCGCCGCGGCTGGCGGTGCCGTCGAGGATGCCGAGCGCGATGCGCAACTCGTCGCCGACGGCCGGCGGCATGAGGGCGACCAGGAGGCAAAGGCAGGCGAGCAGGCGGCGCATGTCAATTGACCCGCAGCGGCAGGAACTGCGAGTTGATCCGGTCGTAGATGCCGTTGCGCTTGATGCGGTCGAGCGCATTATCGAGCGGCTCCTTGAGGTCGGCGCGCCGCGGCGAGATGCCGAAGGCCACGTCGCCGCTGAGTTCCGGTTCGTTCATCACGGTGCTGATCAGTTCGAGCTGGCGGAACAGGTCGTTCTTCATCAGGCCGAGGCCGGTGCCCATCGGGATGATCGCCGCCTGGGCGATGCCGACCCGCAGCGGCTCGATCAGTTCGCCGTTGGTCGGCACGGCCACCGTCTCCCAGCCGCGGCTGCGGGCAAAGCGCTCCTGGGCCGAGGCGCTGACCACCGCGACGCGGATGCCGGAATCGCCCGGCTTGATGCCGGCGCGGGCAAACCACAGCGACACCGAACGGAAATAGGGCTTGGCGAACAGGATGTGCGCCCGCCGCTCCGGCGTTTCGAGCAGGCTGACCGCGGCGAAATCGACTTCGCCGGCGACCAGTTCGTCGACCACACGGTTCAGCTTGGTTGCCTGCAGGTTGCAGGTGGCGCGCATTTCCTGGCACAGCGCCCGGGCGACTTCGACCGTGAACCCGGTCAGCCGGCCGGAGGAATCGCGGAAAGCCATCGGCGGCGCGTTGTCGAGCACCGCGACGCGCAACTCCGAGGCCGATGCGATCACTGCCGCACCGAGCCAAGCCCACAGCAACAGGAAGCAATGCAACCCCATCCCCCGCCTCATACCAAACCCTCGTGCTGCAGAGTATAACGGCAACGCCGCTCAGCCAAGCTCGACCAGCCGGTCCTGCAGCGGGAAATAGATGGCCAGGCGCAGCGGCCGGCTGCTGTCGGCGAACAGGCCGGCGTAGCGCTCGAGCTGCGGCCGGTGCTGCTCGGCCCGCGCCGCCAGTTCGGCATCGGGCAGATGCACGGTCTTGTAGTCGATGATCCAGCGGCAACCGTCGACGACGAAACAGCGGTCGATGACATGGTTGGCCACCGCCCCGGCCTCGTCGCGGCTGCTCCACGCCTGTTCGGCACCGGCTTCGGCATGGCCGGCGAGCAGCCAGCGGCCGGTTTCGGAAGCCAGCGTTCGGCAGACGGCGGCGACCGCTTCGCCGGCCGCCAGCTGCGCCCCTTCCGGGCCATGCCCCTGGGCCTGCAGCCAGCGCTGCCAGGCCGGCGCCAGGGTGCCGACGCGGCCTTCCGGCCAGGCGCTCAGGCCGTCGCGGGCGATCAGTTCCAGCGCCCGGTGCACCAGTGTGCCGAGCGACGCTTCCAGCGACAGGGTTTCCGGCAGCGCATCGAGCGCCAGCGGATTGTCGCCGCCGGCCGGCACCGGCGCGACGCACAGTTCGGCCGGCATGGCCGGTGCCGCCAGGCGCAGCAGCGGCGGCACGAAGGCGGCCGGATCGAGTGTCGCCACGCTCGCCGCGGCCGGTGCGCGGTCGGCCAGCGCGGCGGCAAACACCGGCTGGGCGACGCCCGGCCATAGCAGCTTCAACAGGCTGCCGGCGGCCGGCGGCTTCAGGCCGTCGTCCTTGCGTTCGTCCGGCGCGGCGACGCCGACCAGGTGCAGGCAGCGGATGGCGCGGGTGGCGGCCACGTAGAGCAGGCGTTCGTCCTCGTGACCGGCCCGTTCGTTCTCCAGGCGGCGCAGGTAGTCGTAGGCGCTCGGCTCGTCGGCAGCCGCATCGCGGGCTTTCAGCGGCGCCACCAGCAGGTGCTCGGCACCGTCGGGGCCGGCGATCTCGTCCCACAGCAGCAGGCTCGACTCGTTGGCGCCGGTCTCGCGGTGCAGGCCGGGGACGATCACGGTGTCGAACTCCAGGCCCTTTGACTTGTGCACCGTCATCATCTGCACCGCCCCACCCTGCGGGTCGGCCGGCGCGAACAGTTCGCCGGCCTGGGCGGCCAGGGTGTCGGCATCGAGCCGGCCGGCGGCCGCCAGGCGGTCGAGCAGCATGAAGAAGGCTTCGACGTCGGCCAGGGCTTCCGCCGCCTCCAGACAGCGCGGGCCGCCCAGCAGCAGCCAGGTCGCTTCCAGCCAGCGCCGCGGGTGCTGGCGGTCGCGGCCGGCGAAGGCCAGCTGCAGCACTTCCCGCACGTGGCGCAGGCGTGCCTGGCCGTCGGCCGACAGACGGGCCAGCCGGTGCTCGTCGTGCAGCAACTGCCAGACGGTGCGCTGCCGGTCGTCGCCGGCCAGCGCGTGCAGGTCGGCCAGCGTCAGGCCGCACCACGGGGCGCGCAGCAGGGCCAGCCAGTGCACGCGGTCGGCGCGGTGATGCAGCGCACGGAACAGGGTCAGCAGGTCCTGCACATGCTGGCGGCCGTCGAGGCCTTCGATATCCACTGCCTGGAAACGCAGGTCGGGCGCGCTGCGGCGGATTTCCGCGACCAGCGCATCGAGATGGCTGCGGGCACGGACGAGCACGGCGATGCGCTCGTCCGGCGCCTGCCGGCGTGCCTCGCGGATGATGGCAAGGATGCGGCAGGCTTCGGCACCGGCAGGGCCGTCGCCGTCATCCGCGATCAGGGCATGGACGACGACCGCGCTGTCGGCACGCGCCGGGCGCGTCGCAGCCGACGGGGCGTAGCGCACGGCGCCGGTTTCCGGCGCGTC
>DASUZG010000456.1:0-4604 GCA_036376995.1 Azonexus sp.
CAGGGTGCCGGCGGCCAGGGCGCAGAGCGTCAGCAGCAGGGCGGCGAGGCGGCGGGCGGGGCGCATGTTAGAAGGGGATGGCCAGCGAGAAGTGCAACTGGAACTGCCCGGTCCGCTCGCCATAGGCCAGATCGACGCCGAGCGGGCCGGCCGGGCTGCGCCAGCGGACGCCGAGGCCGTAGCCGGTGGCCAGGCGGATGTCGGACAGCGCATCGACGGCATTGCCGGTATCGACGAAGGCGGCAAGGCCCCAGCTGTCGTCCAGCCAGTGCGTCAGTTCGGCGCTGGCGACGCCGAGATAGCGGCCGCCGACGGTGGCGCGGCCCTCGCTGATGCCGAGGCTCTGGTAGCCGTAGCCGCGCACCGAGCCGGTGCCGCCGGTGCGGAACAGGTAATCCTGCGGAATGTGCTGGCGCGAATCGGCGAAGGTGCGGCCGAGCTCGGCGCGCAGCGTCAGCTGGTTGGCCGGACCGAGGGGGATGAACTGCTGCCAGCGCCCGTGCAGGCGGACGAAGTTCTGGTCCGACAGCGCCGCCTTGGCGCCGCCGCCGATCTGGGCCTGCAGCACGATGCCGCGGCGCGGGTCGAGCGGGTTGTCGAGCTGGCGCCAGGTCCACATCGCGTTGGGCACCAGGGCACGGCTGGTGACCATCTCGGCGCCGGCCGGTTCGCGCTGTTCCCACTGCCAGTTCAGCGACAGCCGCTGCTCGACGCTGCCGCGCTGCTGCACGCTCTGGGCGCCGACGGCATGGCGCTCGGTCCGCAGGTTCTCGATGTCGCTCTGCTCGCTGACGGCGCCGAAGCCGTAGCGCCGGTCGCGCGCATCGGGCGGCAGGAAAACGTCGGCGTACAGCGTCTGCCGCTTCTGCTCCAGGCGCAGGCCGCTGTCCAGCGACCAGGCGCGGTGCAGCAGGTCCGGCGTGTGGTAGTTGGCTTCGACGCGGGCGCCGGTGTTGGAACTGATGCCGGCGCCGAAGCCGATGCGGTGCGGCTGGCGCTCGCGGACGGTGATGACGACCGGGGCGGTGATGCTGCCGTCGGCATTGACGTCGCCGGCCTCGCGCTCGAGGGTGGCGCGCACCGAGCTGAAGTACGGCGTCGCCTGCAGGGTCATCTGCAATTCGTGCAGGCGGGCCTCGTCGTAGGGCTCGCCGGCCTCCAGCTTGCGGGTGTAGCGTTCGACCAGCGCCGGCGGGTAACGCTCCAGGCCGCTGATCTGCAGCGCCCCGAAGCGGTAGCTCGCGCCGGCGTCGTAATGCAGGCTCAGGTTGGCCCGCTGCCGCTCGCCGTCGATGTCGGCCAGGCTGTCGACCAGGCGGGCGCCGGGGTAGCCGTGGCCGAGCAGGTCGGCCAGCAGTTGCTGCTTGGCCTCGTTCCAGTCCTCCTGGCGAAACGGCTGGCCGACCGGCAGCCGCCAGTCGGCCAGCAGCTGCCGGCGCCGCTCGGCATCGACGGCGCCGTCGATGACGATATTGACTTCGCCGACCCGCGTGCGCGGGCCGGGATCGATCGTCAGGCGCAGCGCCCCGGCGCCGCCGGAATACTCGATCTGCGGCGCGAAATAGCCTTCGGTGGCGAGGATGCCGCTCAGTTCCTCATGCCGGCGCTGCGGCGAGCCGCCGAGGGCGTCGAGGTGGGGTTCGACCAGCCGGACGATCGCCGCCGGCGCCACGATCTCGATATCCGCCGCCCGTAGCGGCCAGGCGGCGAGGGCGGCGCACAGCAGCAGGGCGGATTGGCGGCATTGCCTCAATCGCTGCCCCCGGGCGCCGGCGTGCCGGCTGCCGGCGCCCGCGGCGGCAGCAGGAAGCTGCGCGGCTGGGCCAGGAAGCGCCGGCCGATGGCGCGCAGCAGCGGCCCCCAGTGTTCGAAGCGGATGCGCCGGGCGCCCATCGCCGTGCGCAGGGCCAGGGCGAAACTGACCGCCAGGTTGGTGAAGCCGATCGCGGCGATGCCGAGCACCGCCCACAGGATGGCCGGCAGCGGCAGTGCGAACTGGAAGCCCTGCAGCGCGTAGCCGAGGTTGGCGCTGGCGAAGGCGATGTGGCGGATGTCCAGCGGCAGGCCGAGGATGGTGCCGATGACGCCGGTCGAACCCAGCATGCAGCCGAACAGGAAGTTGCCCATGATGCCGCCCAGGCGCTGCTCGATATAGGCGCCGACGCGCCCGGCCCGGGCGCGCCCGACCAGGCCCTGCAGCCAGCGCAGGCGGCCGATGCGCCGGCCGATCTCGGCGTAGGCGGCGCTGTTGTCGAAATAGCCGGAAATCAGCCCGGACAGGAACAGGAAGAAGCCGGCGATGGCGGCGTGCGGAATCGCCCAGCTCAGCGGATCGACATCGGCGATCAGGTGGGCGCTCTTTTCCAGCGGGATCAGCGGCGCGCCGCCCAGCGCCGACAGCGCGACGGCGACGACGATGGCCACCGGCAGCGCGACCATCACGTTGCCGGCGATGGCCGCCAGCTGGCTGCGGGTGACCGCGGCGACGACGTCGACCAGGCGTTCGAGATCGGCGGCGCGGGTCGGCTTCAGGTCGCCGAGCAGGCTCGCCAGCGTCTGCGCGGTCATCGCCGGCTGCTTGGTGGCGACCGTCATGCCGAGCAGGAAGATGATGACGAAGCCGCCGCCGTAGATCATGCTGAACAGGAAGGCCTCGACGAACAGCGGGGCATGCAGCGCCGCCACCTTGATCTTGAGCAGGGCCATCAGGCCGATCAGCACGCCGGCGCCGGCCGCCGACAGCCACATCTGCCGGTAATCGGCCGGCGTCTCGCAGATGTAGTGCTCGCCGGAGCGGGCGGCGTTCTCGGTGACGCGCACGGCGAGCAGGCGCGACAGCTGGGTCATGTAGAAGCCGAGGCTGTTGCGGCGGTTCTCGGCGAGGAAGGTGTCGTGGGCGAAGGCCGCCCAGCCGCCGATCACGTCCTGGCGTCCGTCCTGGCGGCGGCCGCCAGTCAGGATGGCGACCAGCTCCTGCAGGCGTTCCAGGCTCTGTTCGCTGCGCGTCAGGATGTACGACAGATGCAGGCTGGTGCCGACCGTCAGCGCCCGCCGGCGGATGCGCTGCAGCGTGTCGCGGCACTGGTCGGCGATGACCAGCAGCTGGCTGCCGTCGTCGGCGGCCTGCGCCTCTGCCCCGGCGCGCAGGCTGGTGGCGAATTCCAGCGCTTCGGCCGAGAGCGCGACGAAGCGCGGCGTGTCGTTGTCGAAATCGGGCGAGGCGCGCATCAGCTCGCTTTCGACGCCGAGGCCGCTGACCCGGTGGGCGAGCAGCAGCACGGCGTCGAGCATCTGCTCCTGGATGGCGCCCCAGTCGATGCCCAACTGCTCGTCGCTCGGCGCGATGATGGCCCACAGGCGCCGGCTGTGCTCGGCCGTCGCCGCCTCCAGCCAGCGCCAGTCGTCGGCGCGGTCGAAGATGACGTGCAGGCAGTCCTTCAGGCGCCGCTCGTCGGGCGCTTCCGGCAGCAGGCGGTGGCCGATGATGCGCCACCATTCGGAAAAGAAGCCGGTGCCGGGCAGGATGCCGCTGTCGGTGAAGAAGGTGACCAGCCGGCGGGTGGCCAGGAAATGCACGACGTGGTGGCTGAAGGCGGTGCGCAGCGCGGCGTCCGCTTCGAGGCGCTCGAGCATCGCGGCATAGCGTTCGCCGGTGCCGTGGTCGCGCCGGTGGCGCGGGCGCAGGGCGGCGACCAGGCGGCGCAGCAGTTGCAGCGGGTCCCGCCCGGGTACGCGAAAGGCTTCCAGCGCCTCGATCAGCGCCTGCTCGCCGGCAGGCGCGCGGGCAAACAGTCGACGCAGGTATGCGAGCATTTTTTTCATGGCGATCACTCAAAAACATCCCGTCGGCCATCATGATAGATGAGCAGCGGCGGCCGCCGGGCTTTCCTTTTTGCCGGGGCTGGCCGACAATTTGCCGGCTGCCGCAATGAATCTGCGCATGCAGGCCGTACATTGCGCGCCACCCATAATTTCGAGAGGACTCCTTGACCATGAATACCATCAAAAAATCCCTGGTTGTTGCCCTGCTGGCCGGCATCGGTTTCACCGCCACCGCCCAGGAACGTGTCTATGTCATCGATGCGCGCGATGTCGTCGCCAAGAGCGGCGCTGGCCTGTGCTGGCGCACCGGCTACTGGACCCCGGCCGCGGCCGCCGCCGACAAGGCCGGCTGCGAGTGCGACAAGGACCTGCTGCCGAAGGAAGTCTGCGAGCCGAAGGTCGCCCCCGCCGCCGCCGCCCCGGCCACCGGCCCGAAGCCGACCGGCGAGAAGGTCACCGTCGCCGCCGACGCCCTGTTCGACTTCAACAAGGCCGTGCTGCGTCCGGAAGGCAAGGCCAAGCTCGACGAGCTGGTCGCCAAGGCTGCCGCCATCAAGCTCGAAGTGATTCTGGCCGTCGGCCACACCGACCGCATCGGTGGCGACGCCTACAACCAGAAGCTGTCCGAGAAGCGCGCTGCGGCGGTCAAGGAATACCTGGTCGCCAAGGGCATCGAAGCCAACCGCGTCTACACCGAAGGCAAGGGCGAGAAGCAGCCGGTCACCGGCGACAAGTGCAAGGGCACGGCCAAGACCAAGGCCCTGATCGACTGCCTGCAGCCG
>DASUZG010000457.1:0-6554 GCA_036376995.1 Azonexus sp.
GACGTCTCGATCGATACCTCGCCCGGCCGCACGCCCGAGGAAACCATCGCCAAAGCCCGGCAGATCCGCGCCGCTGCGCTGGCACCGGCCGATCCGTCGACGCAGGACCGGCGGGTGGCGGCCGCCGCCAGCCAGATGGAAATGCAGGCGCTCCAGCAACAGGCGGAACAGGCGCGCGAGCAGCGTTCGGGCGAAGGGCGGGCGGCCGGCGCGCTGGCCGCCTATCGTCAGGTGGCAGCGGTCGGCGAGCCGGCGACCGGATTTTCCGCCGCCGCCTAGAACAGGCGCGACAGCGCGTAGGCGGCCAGGAGCAGGAAGAATACGCCGCTGATGCGGTGAATCCACAGCAGCGGCAGCCGGTGCAGGAACTTGCGCCCGGCGAAGACGCCGAGCACGGAGGTGGTGGCTAGCGCCAGCGTGGCGCCCAGCCAGACGGCAGCGGTTTCGGCGGTGCTGCCGAGGCCGGCGACGGCGATCTGCGTCTTGTCGCCGAATTCGGCCAGGAAAATCAGCAGGAAGGTGGTGGCGAAAACCCCGTGCCCGGGCTTCTCGTCGATCTCCTCGTCGTCGTCCTCGTCCGTGTAGCGCAGCGCGTTGATGCCGAAGGCGGCGAACAGGGCGGCGACGGCGGCGGTCACGGCCCAGGCCGGCAGCCAGGCGGCGACGGCGGCGCCGAACAGTACCGCCAGCAGGTTGAGAAAGGCGAAGGCGGCCACCGCGCCGAGCACCACCGGCAGACCGCGATGGCGGGCGGCCAGGGTCATGCAGACCAGTTGGCTCTTGTCGCCGAATTCAGCCAGGGCGATCAGCAGGAAGGTGGCGCCGGCCGACGACAGCCAGGCGGCGAGCCCGGCAGTGGCAGGGGCGGTCATCGGGAATCAGGGATTCAGGACTGTTCGTCCGACTTGTCGCGATGCGGACAGGCGTTCTTGGTGCACTGGGCGTAGAGATACAGCGCGTGGTCCTGGATGGCGAAGCCGCGCTCGCTGGCGATGGCGTGCTGGCGCCGTTCGATTTCCGGATCGTAGAACTCCTCGACGCGGCCGCAGTCGATGCAGACCAGGTGGTCGTGGTGCTTGCCGCGGTTGATCTCGAACACCGCCTTGCCGGATTCGAAGAAATGGCGCTCAAGCAGTCCGGCCTGTTCGAACTGCGTCAGCACGCGGTAGACCGTGGCCAGACCGATATCCATGTGTTCGGCGATGAGCATGCGATAGACGTCTTCCGCCGTCATGTGGCGCATGGTGCTCTTCTCGAAAAGCTCAAGAATCTTCAGGCGCGGAAAGGTGGCTTTCAGGCCCATGTTCTTGAGGCTTTGGGGGTCGCTCATCGTGTTGTTTCCAGAGATTGTGTCGGCGCGGGCCGCTTGGGGATTTCGGGTATGATATACCGCTTCAAAGCCGATTGAGAAACTCCGGAAATCCGCATGCTTCGTTCCCGCCTGCTGCTCATCGCAGCTTCCTGTGTCGCCCTGGGCGCCTGCTCGGCCAAGCCGAGCTTCATCAACGAATACAAGATCGACGTCCAGCAGGGCAACGTGCTCGAGCAGGAAACCGTCGCCCAGCTCAAACCGGGACAGACGCGGGACCAGGTGCGCTTCCTGCTCGGCACGCCGCTGATCACCGACATCTTCCACCAGCAGCGCTGGGACTATGTCTATCGCTTCCGCAACGGCCGCACCGGCGCCGTCGAAACGCGCCGCCTGGCCGTCCACTTCGATGGTGAAGGCCGCCTGGCCCGGGTCGATGGCGATGTTGCGGTGGCCGATGCCGCCGAGTTGACGATGCCGACCGCCCGCTCGCGCGTGGTCGATCTCGGCGCGCTGCCGGCCGATGCCGCAGCGGCACCGGCACCGGAAGCGCAGGAGCCCGGCTTCTTCCGCCGCATGATGAACAAAATCGGATTCTGGAAATGAACAAGACGCGTATTGGTATCGTGGGCGCCAGCGGGCGCATGGGCCGGATGTTGATCGAGGCCACGCTGAAGGATGAGCAGATGGAACTGGGGGCGCTGTTCGACCAGCCCGGCAGCCCGTTCATCGGCAAGACGGCCGGCGACCTGGTCGGCATCGCCAGCCCGGTCACGGTCGGCGACGACGTCGCCGCCGGCCTGGCCAACGTCGATTGCCTGATCGACTTCACCCGCCCGCAGGGCACCCTGGTCCATCTCGAACTCTGCCGCCGCGCCGGCGTCGCCATCGTCATCGGCACGACCGGCTTCGAGGCCGAGGGCAAGGCGGCGATCGCCGCCGCCGCCCAGGAAATTCCGGTCGTCTTCGCGCCGAACATGGCGGTCGGCGTCAATCTGGTGTTCAAGCTGCTCGACACCGCCGCGCGTATCCTCAACCAGGGTTACGACATCGAGATCGTCGAGGCGCATCACCGCCTGAAGATCGATGCACCGTCCGGCACCGCGCTGCGCATGGGCGAAGTCGTCGCCGGCGCGCTCGGGCGCGATCTGGCGGAATGCGCGGTTTACGGCCGCGAAGGCGTCACCGGCGAGCGCGACCCGTCGACCATCGGCTTTGCCACGGTGCGCGGCGGCGACATCGTCGGCGATCACACGGTGATGTTCTGCGGCCTCGGCGAGCGGGTCGAAGTGACCCACAAGGCCAGCAGCCGGATGCCCTACGCGCTCGGCAGCCTGCGCGCCGCGCGTTTCCTGGCCGGGCATCGCCACGGCCTGTTCGACATGCAGGACGTGCTCGGCTTGCGCTGAAGCCGATGAAATCCCGGCTGCTCGCCCGCCAGTTGCAGGAGACCTTTGGCGGCGAAGGGGGCGGGCGCTTCCCGCAATTGCTCGCAGCGGTCCGGGCCGGTGGCCACGGGGAGCTGGCGCAGGGGCTGGAGGCGCTGCTCGGCCAGGTTGATGCCACCTACAGCGCCTACGCCGGCGTCAATAACTGGCAGGCGCTGCTGTCCGGCGATGCACTGACCGACTGGAACCTGCGCAGCGGCCGGATCGAGTCCGGGCGCCAGTGGAAGACGATGCTCGGCTACACCGCCGACGAACTGGACGACAGCATCGCCCAGTGGCAGCGCCAGGTCCATCCCGACGATCTGCGCGAACTGCAGGCGCGGATCGCGGCCCAGGCCAGTGGGGCGCGCGAGCGCTATTTCCACGCTGAGTGCCGCATGCGGGCCCGCGACGGGGGGTGGCGCTGGTTTCTGTTGCGCGGCGCCGTTGCCGCGCGCGACGGCAGCGGCGAGCCGGCCCGGCTGCTGGTCCTGCAGCGCGACATCAGCGAGATCAAGAGCGCCGAGGCGGCGCTGATCGCCGCCAAGGAGCTGGCCGAGGCCGCCAACCAGGCGCGCGGCGCCTTCCTGGCCAACATGAGCCACGAAATCCGCACGCCGATGAACGGCATCATCGGCATGACCGAACTGGCGCTCGATACCCATCTCGATGCCGAGCAGCGGCACTATCTGAAGACCGTCAAGTCGTCCGCCGAGTCGCTGCTGACCATCGTCAACGACATTCTCGACTTCTCCAAGATCGAGGCCGGCAAGGTGCAGTTCGAGGATTTGTCGTTCTCGGTCTGCGACACCGTGCTGGAAGCGGCACGGATGCTGGCGGTCGATGCCCACCGCAAGGGCCTTGAGCTGGTCATCGATGTGCGGCCGGCGGTGCCGGCGCGGGTGATCGGCGATCCGACGCGCTTGCGCCAGGTGGTCATCAATCTGCTCGGCAACGCGGTCAAGTTCACCGAGCGGGGTGAGGTGGCCATTGAAGTCGATATAGAAGAGGCGGGCGAGCGTTCGGTTTACCTGAACTTCGCCGTGCGCGATACCGGTATCGGCGTGCCGCTGGACAAGCAGCAGGCCATTTTCGAAGCCTTTTCCCAGGCCGATGCCTCGACCACCCGCCGCTTTGGCGGCACCGGGCTGGGCCTGGCCATCTCCGCCCGCCTGGTCCAGTTGATGGACGGCCGGATCTGGCTGGAGAGCGCGCCGGGGCAGGGTTCGACTTTCCGCTTTGCGGTGCGTTTCGGCGTCGATGCCGAAGGGCGCCGGCCACCGGCCGACAGCGGGCGCTACCGCGGCCGGCGGGCGCTGGTGGTCGATGACAGCCCCACGGCCGGCAAGTTGCTGGTCGAACTGCTCGGGCACCTTGGCATCGAGGCGGTGCTGGTCGGTGATGCGGCCGCCGCCCAGGCAGCCCTGGAACGGACCCGGGAGCTCGATTTTCCCTACGATTACCTGCTTGCCGATGCGCACATGGCCGCACCGGGCGGCTTTGCGCTGGTCGAGCACTGGCGCGCCGGCGGGGCCCGGGAGCGCCTGCTGGCCACGCTCAGTACCGAGAACCAGCGCCAGGATCTCGGTCGCCTGCGGCAACTCGAGGTCAAGGCGCACCTCGTCAAGCCGATCGGTGCCGGCGACCTGCTCGATGCGCTGGCGCTCGTCGAGAATGGCGGGGCGGTGGAACTGGCGCCGTTCGAGCTGACACTGCCCGCGGCCGGGCCGGACAAGGTCCAGGGCATCCTGCTGGTCGAGGACAATCCGGTCAATCAGGAACTCGCCCGGCGCCTGCTCGAGCGCGGCGGCCATCGTGTCACCGTCGCCAACAACGGGGCCGAAGCGGTCGATCTGTTCGACGACGGGCGTTTCGACGTCATTCTGATGGACATGCAGATGCCGGTGATGGGCGGCCTGGAGGCCACCGAAGCCATCCGCTCGCGCGAAATGCGGCGCAGCTGGGTCATTTCGGACGAATTCAAGCCGGTCTACATCGTCGCGATGACGGCCAACGTGCTGGAAAGCGACCGCCTCCGCTGTCTCGAAGCCGGCATGAACGACTACCTGGCCAAGCCGCTGCGCATGCCGGACCTAGAGGCCGCCCTGGCGCGCGCCCGCGGCGAGGAGGTCGGGCCGGCGCCGGCGCTGGCGCTGCCCGGGAGCAACGGCGGCCTCGATTTGCGATCGGCGCTGCGCGATATCGGCGATGTCGATCTGTTCGCCACCATGGCCGGCATGCTGCTGGCGGAGTGGGATGATCACCTGGGGCGTGTGCGGCGGGCGCTGGCAGCGCAGGATGGCGACGACCTGCGCATGCATGCGCATACGCTGAAAAGTCTGCTCGCCATGTTCCATGCCGAGGCGGCGCGCCGCCACGCAATGGCGCTCGAACAGGCTGCCCAGTCCGACGGTGGTCCCGACTGGGGTGTCTGTCAGTGCGATTTCGATAGCCTGGCCGGCGAAATGGCGCGCATCCGGCCGCTGCTCGAACAGTTCGTGACAACCCGCGTAATCCCTTGAATTTGCCTGAAAAGGCAGTTTTCGGGTAGAATGCGAAGGTTAAAAAAAGCACAAGCGGGGAGGCGCGAGCCTTCCCGCTTGGCACATGAACGAACAGAAAAATTACAGGAGAGCCGACGTGTCGCTGCTGCCCTCATTTATCCCCGCCATCCTCGCCCTCGCCGACGGGACGGTTTTCAAGGGCCAATCCATCGGTGCGGACGGCCTCACCAGTGGCGAAGTGGTGTTCAACACCGCCATGTCCGGCTATCAGGAAATCCTTACCGATCCTTCCTATTGCCAGCAGATCGTCACGTTGACCTATCCGCATATCGGCAATACCGGCTGCAACGTCGAAGATTTCGAGTCGCCCGCCAATTTTGCCGCCGGCCTGGTGATCCGCGATCTGCCGCTGGTCGCGTCCAACTGGCGCACTCAGGACGATCTGTCGTCCTACCTGAAGAAGCACGGCCTGGTGGCCATCGCCGGCATCGATACGCGCAAGCTGACCCGCATCCTGCGGGAAAAGGGCGCCCAGGCCGGCTGCATCATGGCCGGCGAGATCGACGAAGCCAAGGCCCTGGCGGCCGCCCGCGCCTTCCCCGGCTTAGCCGGCATGGACCTGGCCAAGGTCGTCTCGGCGACCGAGAACTATCCCTGGAGCGAGGCCGAGTGGACCCTGAAGGGTTACCAGCCGCGCGCCGAGGAGCGTTTCCACGTCGTTGCGTACGATTTCGGCGTCAAGCGCAACATCCTGCGCATGCTGGCCGAGCGCGGCGTCAAGCTGACCGTCGTGCCGGCCCAGACGCCGGCTGCCGACGTGCTGGCGATGAAGCCGGACGGCGTCTTCCTGTCCAACGGCCCGGGCGACCCGGAGCCGTGCGACTACGCCATTGCCGCCATCCGTGAATTCCTCGATCGCGGCGTGCCGACCTTCGGCATCTGCCTCGGGCACCAGATCATGGCGCTCGCCTGCGGCGCGAAGACCTACAAGATGAAGTTCGGACACCACGGCGCCAACCATCCGGTGAAGGATCTCGACAGCGGCCGGGTCTCGATCACGAGCCAGAACCACGGCTTCGCCGTCGACCCGAAGACGCTGCCGGCGACGCTGCGCCCGACGCACGTTTCGCTCTTCGACGGCACGCTGCAGGGCCTCGCCCATGTCGAGAAGCCCGCGTTCTGCTTCCAGGGCCATCCGGAGGCGTCGCCCGGGCCGCATGACATCGGCTACCTGTTCGACCGCTTCATCGGCCTGATGGACGCGGCGGGGAGGGCGCATGCCTAAGCGCACCGACCTGAAGACGATCCTGATCA
>DASUZG010000458.1:0-3843 GCA_036376995.1 Azonexus sp.
CGAGCGGGCGGACCACGGCCAGCAGGCGTTCGGCCGGCGCCATCTGCAGTTCGCCGGCAAGCGCCGTCAGCCACTGCTCGGAGACGCGGCTGGCGGCCTCGACTTCCTCGTGGATGCCCTGGCGCGCGCCGTGCAGCCAGACACCGGCCAGCACCAGCAGCAGGCTGGCGGCGAGGCCGGTGAGGACCAGGCCGATGCGGGTATGCAGGTTCAGGCGGCGGGCCATGGTCAGTCGAAGCTGTAGCGCACGCCGAGCCAGGCGGCACGCGGCGCGCCCGGGGCGACGAAGGTTTCGCGGCGCCAGTCTTCAGAGTCGGTCTGGAAGCTGCCGTTGGCGGCGAAGGGATTCTCGGCCAGCGCGGCGGCCGTGGCGTAGCGCTTGTCGAAGACGTTATTGACGCGGGCGAAGACATCCCAGCCGCGCGCCACCTTGGCCTCGGCCTTGAGGTTGAGGATGGCGTAGCCGGACGTCTTGCCCGAACCGCCATAGCTGCGCGTATTGCCGAAAGCGTCGGTGGCGTCACCCGCATGATGGGCGTTGTTCTCGTTGCCGCGAGCGTACTGGCTGGAGAAGGCCTGCACGTCGCCGCCCAGCTTCAGCCAGTCGGCGGCCCGCCAGGTCAGGCCGAGCTTGAAGCTGTGCGCGGGCAGGCCGGGCAGGCGGTCGCCCTTCTTCACGTGGATTTCGTCGTCCTGGCCGTTGCCGGTGCAGGCCGGATCGGTGCCGCGCGTGCTGTTGTTCTCGGCGAGCAGGCAGGCTTCGGACTGGAAGGTGGCGTGCAGGTAGGTGTAGCCGGCGAACCAGTCGAGGCTGCTATGGCGGCCGTTCACGCCCAGTTCGAGACCCTGGCGGCGGGTGCGGCCGAAATTGGTGAAATAGCCGGCGCTGGTCGAGGTGCCGACGAACAGGATGTCGTCGTGCGACACGGTGCGGAAGACACCGGCGTGCCAGCCGATGCCGCCGTCGAGCGTGCCGCGCAGGCCGGCTTCCAGGGTGCGGGCGACGACCTGCTTGAGATACGGGTCGGCGGCCATGGCGTTGGGCAGCGTGCAGGGGTTGGCCGGATCGGCGCAGCCCAGCTCGATCGGCGTCGGCACCCGGTTGCCCTGGCTGAAGCCGGCGTAGGCGTTGAGCGCCGGCGCTGCCTGCCAGGTCAGGCCGAGGGCCGGGTTGAGCTTGCTGTAGCGGTGATCGCCGTCGAGATTGGGCGCGGTGCGGTCAAGGCGGTCGAAGGTGGTGACGTGGCTGCGGTTGTAGCGGGCCGAAGCCGTCAGGTGCAGGGTCGGCGTCAGGGTAAAAGTGTCGGTAACGAAGACGCTGGCGGTCTCGGTGGTGCCGCGCAGCGAGTTCTCCAGTTCCTCTTCCTGCAGCTCGGAGACGCCGCGCGTCGCGTCGATGATGCCGAGCTGCTGCGTCTGGCGGAAGGTCATCCGGGCGCGGTCGTAGGAGGTGCCGACGGTCAGCTGGTGGCGGGCGCCGGCCAGGTTCCACTGCAGCGCACCGCCGTGGCCGCGCTGCTCGGTGCGGGTGCGGTTGTGGGCGCCCGACTCCTCGTTGGAAACGCCGTCGAACGGGCTGTCCTCGAACTCGTCGTTGGCGTCGCCGTTCAGCGTACGCGTCTGGCTGCGCCGGTAATAGAGGTTGCCGCTCAGGCTCTGGCTGTCGTTCAGCCACAGGCGGCCGGCCAGGGCGACGTGGGTGAGGTCGTTGTTGGTCTCGTCGGGATGGGTGAACACCTGCTTGTGGTCGGCGGCGAACATTGACTTCGGCAGCAGGCCGTTGCCGGTCATCCTGGTGTCGGCGTGGATCAGGCTGAGGTCGGCCTCGAGCGTATCGCTGCGGTGCGACAGCTTGCCGAAGAAACGGCGCGCATCGGAGTTCGAGTAATCGCGCCAGCCGTCCTCGTCGAAGAAGTCGCCGGCCACGTACCAGCCGAGCGAGCCGACGTGGCCGCCGTGTTCCAGTTCCACCGTGCGCCGGCCGAAGCTGCCGGCCGACAGTTCGACGCCGCCGCCGGCGTGGTTGAAGCCATCCTTGCTGCGCAGCGCCAGCGCGCCGCCCAGGGTGTTCAGCCCGAACAGCGGATTGGAGCCGGGCATCAGCTCCATGCCGGCCAGCGCCGTCTGCGGCAGCAGGTCCCAATTGACGGTGTCGCCGAACGGCTCGTTGATGCGCACGCCGTCGAAATAGACCGACAGCCCCTGGGCCGTGCCGAGCAGCGGCGAGGCGGTGAAGCCGCGGTAATTGACGTCGGTCTGGAAGGGGTTGCCCTGCACTTCATTGACATTGACGCTGGGCAGCTGGCGGGCCATGAACTCGGGCAGGTTCAGCGTTGCCGACTCGGCCAGCTGGCGCTCACCGACGACCTGGACGTTGGCCGGCACCTGCAGGCGGGAAATGCCGAGCCCGGCCAGCGGCGAGTTGCCGACCACTTCCACGGTCTCGGTCTCGATCAGCGGCTCGGAGGCAACGGCCGGGGCGCTGGCGGCGGCGACGGCCAGGGCGATGGGCAGGCGGCGGAAGGCGGGTGGCTTCATGTCGTCTTGTTGAGCTTGTACTTGATCGGAATCACTACCTGGATTTCGGACTCCTCCAGGCCCTCGGGCAGCGGCGGCAGGCTGCCCAGGTCGGCCACCAGGGCCTGCGCATGCTCGTCGAGCACGGCGAAACCGCTGGACCGATCGAGGCCGACCGCCAGCAGGCTGCCCTTGCGCGCCACCCGCAGACGCAACCGGACTTCGCCTTCCCAGCCGCGCATGGCTGCAAGGCGCGGGTAGTCCTGGCGGCGGGCAAAAAGGTCGCCGAGGCGCTGGCGGTAGGCGGCGAGCAGGTCGGGCGCCGGGGCCGTGGACGGGGCCGCCGGCGGTGCGCTCGGGGCAGACGAGACTGCAGCGGCCAGCGGTGCCGCAGCGCCATCGGCCGCTGCCGGGGTCGTGGCCGGCGCGGCGGCTACGGGTGCCGCGGTGGTCGGCCCGGCAGTCTTCTGGCGTTGCGGAGACGGCCGGTACTCCGCGGCGGCCAGCGACTGCCGGACCTTCGGCTGGAACGCCGCCGGCACGGCGGCGGGCGTTCCGGGTTCGATGACGGGCGCCGGGCGCAGCGTCGCCAGCAGGGCCGGCAGCGTGGCCGCGACCGGTTGCTGCGGCGCCTTGGCGAGCAGCAGCAGGCCGGCGTGCAGCAGCAGCGAGAGCAGCACCAGGGCGGCGAAGCGGCGGTCCAGCACGGCCGCCGGCCGGTACAAG
The DNA here is from genome assembly GCA_036376995.1 of Azonexus sp. Classification (GTDB taxonomy): domain Bacteria; phylum Pseudomonadota; class Gammaproteobacteria; order Burkholderiales; family Rhodocyclaceae; genus Azonexus. The sequence continues at coordinate 3,244 of DASUZG010000458.1, forward strand.
CGAAGCGTCGGGGCCGCCATGTCAGCGCCCGGCTCCGAGGATTTCCTGCTCGATGGCGGGAAACAGGTGGCTGACCGAGCGCCGGTACTCGCCGGCGGCCACCGGCAGCGCGGCGAATTCGGCCGGCAGCGGCCGGGCCAGCACCTCGTTCATGTCCAGCCCGTCATCGGCGGCGCGGCGCAGCGCGCCCTGCAGCCAGGCGAGCCAGGCGCGCGTCTGGCGCAGCGGCGCGGCATCGCGGGCGAGCGGGCCATGTCCGGGCAAGAGCCCGGTGAAGCCCGGCTCGCGGGTGATCGCTTCGAGCCGGTCGAGGGCCGCCAGCCAGCGGCCGATATCGGCGTGCGGCGTGGTCGGCGCCCGGTCGAGGAAAGCGAGGTCGCCGGCGAACAGCACGCCGCTCGTTTCGTCGTAGATGGCGAGGTCGGCGCCGGTATGGCCGTCGAGGGCCAGCAGGCGCAGCCGGCGGCCGGCGATCTCGGTGGTGCCGGTGGCGAGCCGGCGTTCCGGCACGCGCACTTCGGTGCCCTGCATCCAGTCGCCGGTCAGGCGAAAGAGGTTCTCGGCAAAGGCGTTGCCCTCGCCGGCGATGCCCTCGATGGT
>DASUZG010000459.1:0-3416 GCA_036376995.1 Azonexus sp.
GCCGACGTCGCCCACATCGTGCATGGCCCGATCGCCTGTGCCGGTTCCTCGTGGGACAACCGCGGCACACGGTCCTCGGGCGTCACGCTGTACAAGATCGGCATGACCACCGACCTCTCGGAAACCGATGTCGTCATGGGGCGCAGCGAGAAGCGCCTGTTCCATGCGATCAAGCAGGCCGTCGACAGCTATGCGCCAAAGGCCGTGTTCGTCTACAACACCTGCGTCACCGCACTGATCGGCGACGATGTCGAGGCCGTCTGCAAGGCCGCCAGCGCGCGCGTCGGCATCCCGGTGGTGCCGGTCGATGCGGCCGGCTTCTACGGCACCAAGAATCTCGGCAACCGGCTGGCCGGCGAAGCGATGTTCAAGCACGTGATCGGCACCGCCGAACCGGCCCCCGCCGCGCCGCGCGCCGACGGCTTGCCGACCTACGACGTCAACCTGATCGGCGAATACAACATCGCCGGCGAGTTCTGGCACGTTGCCCCGCTGTTCGACGAACTCGGCCTGCGCATCCTGTGCACGCTGTCGGGCGACGCCCGCTTTCACGAGGTACAGACCATGCACCGGGCCCGGGTGAGCATGGTCGTCTGCGCCAAGGCGCTGCTCAACGTCGCGCGCAAGATGCAGGACAGCTACGGCATTCCCTTCTTCGAAGGCAGCTTCTACGGCGTTGCCGACGTTTCCGCCGCGCTGCGCGACTTCGCCCGGCTGATCGGCGACCCCGACCTGATCGCCCGCACCGAGGCGGTGATCGCCCGCGAGGAAGCCAAGGCCAACGCCGCCCTCGAACCCTGGCGCGCCCGGCTCAAGGACAAGCGCGTGCTGCTCTACACCGGCGGCGTCAAATCGTGGTCCATCGTCTCCGCCTTGCAGGACCTGGGCATGAAGGTGGTCGCCACCGGCACCAAGAAATCGACCGAGGAAGACAAGGCGCGCATCCGCGAGCTGATGGGCGAGGACACCAAGATGATCGACGATGGCAGCCCGAAGGCGCTGCTGTCGACCTACCACGAGTACCAGGCCGACATCCTGATCGCCGGCGGGCGCAACCTCTACACGGCGCTGAAGGCGCGCATTCCTTTCCTCGATATCAACCAGGAACGCGAATTCGGCTACGCCGGCTACGCCGGCATGAGCGAACTTGCCCGACAGCTGGCGCTGTCGATGGAAAGCCCGGTCTGGGCGGCGGTCAGGAAGCCGGCGCCGTGGGCGAAGCGGAGCGGGCCGGGGAGCGTGCTGGTGGCGTGAATCACGAAGGCCAGGAGCAGTCTTGCCAGCAGCGCCGGCAGCCCGGTTTTCACCGATCTGAACAGAAAATGCCTCATGGATTCCTGCTGCGCCTTGCCGGGGGACGGTGGGGCCAGCGAACGATGGCGCCGAGCCCCACCGGCTCCACCTACTTCTTCATTTCGTCCTTGCCCATGGCGTCCTTGGCCATGCCGTCCTTCTTCATGGCGTCCTTGTGCATGCCATCCTTGGCCATCGCATCTTTTTTCATGGCGTCCTTGGCCATATGGTCCTTGGCCATCTCCGGCTTTTTCATGCCGTCCTTGGCCATGGCATCTTTCTTCATCATGTCGTCGGCAAAGGCGGTGCTGCCGGCAAGCATCAAACATGCGGCGAATATGCTGGTCGTGATCGTTTTCATGATGGACTCCGTTGTGGTGAGTAAATAGCGGCAAAAATGCCGGGTATTCAGGGCAGTTGCGCGGAATTGCTCAGCTGCCGCCGAACCAGTTGTACCCCTGGTCTTCCCAGTAGCCCCCGGGGTAGTTGTTGGTGACGAAAATGGCCTGGATGTGTTTCGGGTTCTTGTAGCCGAGCTTGGTCGGCATCCGCAGCTTCATCGGGAAGCCGTAGCGCGGCGGCAAGGTCTGGCCATCGTAGGTCAGCGTCAGCAGCGTCTGCGGATGCAGGGCGGTGGGCATGTCGATGCTGGTGTAGTAGTCGTCGGCGCATTTGAAACCGACGTACTTGGCGCTCAGATCGGCCCCGACCCGGCGCAGGAAACTGGCGAAGGGCACGCCGCCCCATTTGCCGATGGCGCTCCAGCCTTCGACGCAGATATGGCGCGTGACCTGGTCGGTCTGCGGCATGGCGCGCAGCTCGGCCAGCGTCCAGGGATGCTTGTCGGCGACCAGGCCGGTGACTTCGAGGCGATAGCCGGCTTCCTCGACTTCCCGGATCTCGTCCTCGCCGTAGTAGGCGTTGAACGGGAAGGGGCGGGTGATCATCGAGTCCGGATAGGTCGGCGCCAGCCGGTTGGGATCGAACAGGAAGGCCTGGACCTTGTCGTTGAAGCGGGAAACTTTCATCAGCGCATTTTCGACATCGCTTTCCTCGACGATGCCGCAGCCGCTGAGCAAGGACAGCCCGCCCAGAGTCAACGAACGCTGCAGGAAGGCGCGGCGCATCGGCTGCTCCAGGTGGCGCCCGACATCCTTCAGCGCGTCCTGCAATACACGATCGCCATTGGCGAGGGGTTGCCGGGAAGCTTTCTTGATCATCGCTGTGACTCCTAACGGCCGCGGATCATGGCCAGCAGCGTGCGGGGAACCAGCGCCACCATGACGATATGAACGACGAAGAAGGCCACCAGCGCCGCCATCGCCAGAAAATGCTCACGCCGCGCCGCTTCGTAGCCGCCGAGCAATTCGCGCAGCACGGGGAATTGCACCGATTTCCACAGCACCAGGCCGGACAGCACCAGCAGCACCAGGTCGAGCATCACGAACAGATAGGCGGCGCGTTGCACCATGTTGTAGTGGCTCAAGTCGGCATGCGCCAACTGGCCTTTCAGGGCGGCCCGCACATCGGCCAGAAAGGCCCGTGGCGACCACGGGAAGAACTTGTGCCACAGGCGGCCGCTGATGACGTTGCCGGCCAGGTAGATCAGGCCGTTGCCGACCAGCAGCCACATCGCCGCGAAATGCCATTGCAGCGCACCGCCCAGCCAACCGCCCAAGGTGATTTGCGCGGGGATGGCAAAGGGGAAAAAGGGTGAGGCATCGTAGATGCGCCAGCCGCTCATCGTCATGATGACGACGGCGATGGCGTTAACCCAATGCGTGATGCGGACCCAGCGCGGGTGAATGAGATCGGTGCCGTTGGCCATGGCTGTCCTTTCAACGCGTGACTGTCGAATTTGCTGCCTGCGTGAACGGTAGTTCGCGCATGAGTGGTGAATGGTTACGGGCTCAGGCAATATTTCTTTTCCCAAAACATCGGTCGGTATTTTTTTGGCTGCTGTAACCAAAGGCCTCGATGCAACGAATAAACAGAGAAGCAGGGTTTCGTGCCAAGGAAGATCGCCTGCGGGGACTTCTGGTACGCAGTCTTGCCGGCGACAACGCCGCCTATCAGACGTTTTTGACGGAATTGAGCGCGCATCTGCGCGCCTTCCTGCGACG
>DASUZG010000460.1:0-9285 GCA_036376995.1 Azonexus sp.
GCGCGCGGCCAACTCGGGACGCCGGGCGATCCAGATCGCCCAGGGCCAGCCAACGCCGGACCTGATCCTGCTCGACGTGATGATGCCGGAAATGGATGGCTTCACCGTCCTCGCCCAATTGCGCACTGATCCGGCGACGCGCGACATCCCGGTCATTTTCGTCACCGCCATGGACGGCACCCAGGACGAGGAACACGGCCTTGACTGCGGCGCCGTGGACTACATCACCAAGCCGATCCGGCCGGCCATCGTGCTCGCCCGCGTGCGCACGCAGCTCGACCTGAAGCGGGCGCGCGACCTGCTGCACGACCAAAATCACGACCTGGAAGCCGAGGTCGCCCGGCGCATGGCGGAAAACCAGCTGATCCAGCAGGTCAGCATCCATGCCCTGGCCCGCCTGGCCGAAACCCGCGACCCGGAAACCGGCAACCACCTGCACCGCACCCAGGAATACGTGCGCACGCTGGCCACGGCCCTGCGCCCGCATCCGCGCTTCGCCGCCTATCTCGACGACCGCACCGTCGATGCGCTGGCCAAGTCGGCGCCGCTGCACGACATCGGCAAGGTCGGCATTCCCGACCACATCCTGTTGAAGCCCGGCCCGCTGACGCCGGACGAGTGGACGATCATGAAGACCCATGCCGAACTGGGCAGCCATGCCATCGCCCAGGCCGAGGCCGATGCCGAGCGCAAGGTCGCCTTCCTCGACATCGCCAAGGAAATCGCCCGCCACCACCACGAGAAGTGGGACGGCAGCGGCTACCCGGACGGCCTGGCCGGCGACGCGATCCCGATCTCGGCCCGCCTGATGGCGCTGGCCGACGTATTCGACGCGCTGATCTGCAAGCGCGTGTACAAGGATGCCTTTCCGGTCGAAACCGCCCGCCAGATCATCGTCGATGGCCGCGGCAAGCATTTCGACCCGGATGTCGTGACGGCCTTCGTCGAGCATTTCGACACCTTCGTGCGCATCGCCAGGACTTACGCCGACTGAAAAGCACGCGGGCCATACGATGAGCGACGACGACCTGCAACACACCACCGCCGGCCGGGGCATCGCCTTCGTGGTGATCCCCTATGTCGTGCTCGCCGCGCTGTGGATTCTCATTTCCGACCAGCTGCTGGCCGCCCTGGTCAGCGACCCGCAGCTGCTGATCCTGATCAGTTCGCTCAAGGGCTGGCTGTTCATCGCCGTCACCGCCCTGTTGCTGTCGCTGCTGCTGCGCCGCCTCCTTTACGTCGTCGAGCGCGGCCGCGAGACCGAACACGAAGCCCGCCTGGCCACCGATCAGGCGCGCCAGCAACTGGCCCGCGAGCACGTGCATCTGCAGACCCTGCTCGACACCCTGCCCGACCTGATCTGGCTGAAGGACCCGGAGGGCTTCTACCTCAACTGCAACCGCCGCTTCGAGTCGTTCTACGGAGTCTCCGAGAAGGAACTGATCGGCAAGACCGATTTCGACTTCGTCGACCAGGAACTGGCCGAATTCTTCCGCGCCAACGACCGCGCCGCCCAGGCCGCCGGCGGGCCGCGCAGCAACGAGGAATGGGTGACCTTCGCCAGCGACGGCCACCGCGAGCGGCTGCTGACCACCAAGACCCCGATGTTCGACCATGAAGGCAACCTCGTCGGCATCCTCGGCATCGGCCGCGACATCAGCGAACTGAAGGACCTCGAGGAGCGCTTCCGGGTGGCCTTCGACGCCAGCCCGGCCTCGATCTCGCTGACCACCATCGACGGCGGCATCTATCTCGACGTCAATCGCCGCTATGCCGAGATGCTCGGCTGGACGGCCGAGCAGCTGCTCGGCCGCAGCTCGGCCGAGTTCGGCCTGTGGCCGACGCCGGCCGACCGCCAGCGCTGGCTCGACCAGCTGCTGGCCAGCGGCAGCCTGCCCGACTACCAGACCGAATGGCTGCACCGCAACGGCAGCCCGATCGCGGTCAGCATCTCGGCCGAAATCGTCAGCCTCGGCAACCGCCGCTGCGTGCTCGGCTTCGTGCTCGACATTTCCGAGCGCCGGCTGGCCGAGCAGGCCGTCTTCCAGCTGCAGGAGCGCCTGGCCGTGGCCTTCCGCGCGGCGCCGGTGGCCGCCTGCATCACCCGCGTCGCCGACGGCCGCATGGTCGACGTCAACGACCGCCTGCTCAGCGAATACCGCTGGACGCGCGAGGAACTGCTGGGCAAGACCACGGTCGAGGCCGGCCTGTGGGATGCCACCAACCGCAACCGGATGATCGAATTGCTGCGCCGCGACGGCTTCGTCATCGACTTCGACAGCACGGCCACCGGGCGCGACGGGCAGACGCGGCGGATCAGCCTGTCGGCGGCGCGCATCACGCTCGACAACGAACCGCACATCGTCGTCTATATCGTCGATGTCTCGGCCCGCCGGGCCGCCGAGGAGGCGCTGCGCGAGCGCGAGGAAATCTACCGCAGCATCGTCACCCAGGCCCGCGACGGCATCTGCCTGATCGATCCGGAAACCCTGCAGTTCCTCGAAATCAACGACGCCGTCATCGGCAACCTCGGCTACACCCGCGAGCAGTTCGCCGACCTCGACCTGGCCGCCGTCCAGGCCACCGACGACATCGCCGAACTGCGCGCCCTGCTGGCCAACGTCATCGCCCGCGGCAGCAGCGTCTTCGAACGCAGCCACCAGCGCCGCGACGGCAGCCTGCAGATCGCCCGCATCGCCGCCACCACCGTCCATGTCGGCGGCAGCGCCAAGATTTGCGCCATCTGGCAGGACATCACCGAGCAGAAGGCCGCCGCCGAGGAACTGGAACGCCACCGCCACCACCTCGAGGAACTGGTCACCGACCGCACCGCCGAGCTGGCCCGGGCCAAGGATGCGGCCGAGGAAGCGAGCCGGGCCAAAAGCGTGTTCCTGGCCAACATGAGCCACGAGATCCGCACGCCGATGAACGCCATCATCGGCCTCAACCACCTCGCCGAACGCCATACCGAGACGCCCGAGCAGCGCCAGCGCCTGCACAAGGTGGCCGACGCCGCCCACCACCTGCTGGCGATCATCAACCAGATTCTCGACATCTCGAAAATCGAGGCCGGCAAGCTCGAACTCGAACCCTCCGACTTCCTGCTCAGCCAGATCATCGACAACACCACCATCCTCGTTGCCGACCACCTGCGCTCGAGCGGCATCGAGCTGCGCACGGCGATCGACCCGGCGCTGCCGCCGGTACTGCACGGCGACCCGCTGCGCCTCGGCCAGGTGCTGCTCAACTACCTGTCGAACGCCGTCAAGTTCACCCGCCGCGGCCACATCGCCATCGCCGTCAGCCTCGACGCCCGCCACGCCGACGGCAGCCTGAGCGTGCGCTTTGCCGTCAGCGACACCGGCATCGGCATCGCCCCCGAGGAGCAGGAGCGCATCTTCGATGCCTTCGAGCAGGCCGACACCTCGACCACGCGCCGCTTCGGCGGCACCGGCCTGGGGCTGGCCATCGTCCGCCGCCTGTCGCACCTGATGGGCGGCGACAGCGGCCTGACCAGCACACCGGGCAGCGGCAGCACCTTCTGGTTCACCGCCCGCCTGCAGCCGGGCAGCGCCGCCGCCGGCGACGCCGCGCTGCCGCTGGCGGCGGCCGACGCCGAGCACCTGCTGGCGACGCTGCACCGCCAGGCCAGCGTCCTGCTCGCCGAGGACAACCAGATCAACCAGGAAGTGGCCCTCGACCTGCTGCGCAGCGTCGGCCTGCAGGTCGATCTCGCCGGCAACGGCGAGGAGGCCGTGCGCATGGCCGGCGAACGCCGCTACGACGTGATCCTGATGGACATGCAGATGCCGGTGATGGACGGCCTGGCGGCGACGCGCCTGATCCGCAGCAGCGAAACGGGAAGCCGCGTGCCGATCCTGGCGATGACCGCCAACGCCTTCAGCGAGGACCGGCAGCGCTGCCTCGACGCCGGCATGAACGACCACATCGCCAAGCCGGTCGATCCCGGCAAGCTGTTCGCCTGCCTGATCAAGTGGCTGCCGCTCGGCGGCAGCGGCCAGCCGGCGGCCACCGCACCGCCCCGTCCGCCGGCCGACAATGGCGGCCAGGGCCTGCCCGGCCAGCTGGCCGCCGTGCCCGGCCTCGACATCGACGCCGGCCTGCGCGCCGTGCGCGGCCGCGTCGCCAGCTACCGGCGCCTGCTCAACAGCTTCATTGCCCAGCACGGCGAGGACGACCGGCAGATCGGCATCGCGCTGGCCGGCAACCGCCCCGGCGACGCCTCGCACCTCGCCCATGCGCTCAAGGGCGCCGCCGGCACCCTGGGCCTGACCGACATCCACCGCGCCGCCACCCGCCTCAACGAGGAACTGCGCCATCCGGGCAGCGGCGGCATCCCGCCGGAGCGCCTGCTGAGCGAACTAAGCCAGGCCGTGCAGGCCACGCTCGAACCGCTGGCCACGGCCCTCGGCAGTTCATCGGACGAAAGATCATGAGCGCCACGCCGAACTCGCCGCTGTCCGAGATCATGACCCACGACGTGCTCGGCATCGCGCCGGGCGCCACCTACCGCGACGCCGCCCGGCTGATGGCCGAGGAATGCGTTTCCTGCCTGCTGGTCACCGAGGGCGCGCAGGCGCTCGGCATCATCACCGAAAGCAACATCCTGCGCGCCATGCACGCCCGGCTGCCGGCCACCACCACGGCCGCCGACATCATGTCGCAGCCGCTGATCAGCGCATCGCCGGAACTCGACCTGATCCAGGCGCGGCAACTGGTCGAGCGCCACCGCATCCGCCACCTGGTGGTCGTCGACGGCGCCGGCAAGACGCTCGGCATCGTCAGCGAGACCGACTTCCGGCTGGCGCTCGGCACCAACATCTTCCGCCACCTGCGCAACCTGGCCGGCGTCATGGAGCGCGAAGTCCCGCACCTGACGCCGCAAGCGCGGCTCGACGAGGCGGTCGCCTGCATGGTCGAGTACGGCGCCGACTACCTGATCGTCACCGACAACGGCAAGCCGCTCGGCATCCTCACCGAACGCGACATTCCGCGCCTGCTGCGCAGCCACCCGCAGCCGCATGAGCTATGCCTCGGCGAGGCGATGAACTCGCCGGTGCGCGGCATCTCGGTGGACGCCTCGGTCACCGCCGCGCTCGAAGCGATGAGCCGGCACCATCTGCGCCACATGGCGGTGCTCGACGCCGGCGGCTTCCTGCAGGGCGTGGTCAGCCAGCGCCGCCTGCTCGAACAGCTGGCCCTGCACCAGTTCGAATCGGCGCTCGATCAGGCGCGCCAGGAACGCGACCGGCTGCGCCTCGAGGCGCACCTGAAACTGGCGCTCGACGCCACCGGCGGCGGCAGCTGGGAATACCTGCACGAGCGCGACCGGCACATCGTCAGCGAAGGCCTGCTGGCGCTGCTGCACTATCCGGCCGAGGCCGTGCCGCAGACCATGGCCGAGTGGCAGGAGTGCATCCACCCCGACGACCGCCCCGGCTTCGCCGCCGCGCTGGCCGCCGTCGTCGCCGGCAGCGCCGCACGCCACCTGGTCGAGTACCGCATCCGCTGCGGCGACGGCAGCTGGATCTGGGTCGAGGACCGCGGCTGCATCATCGACTACCTGCCGGACGGCCTGCCGGCCATCACCGCCGGCGTGCTGACCGACATCACCGAACGGCGCCGCGAGCGCACGCGCATCGAATCCGAGCGCAGCCGCCTGAGCGCCCTGCTCAAGACGCTGCCGGACATGGTCTGGCTCAAGGACGGCGACGGCATCTACCGCGAGTGCAATCCGCTCGCCGCGCGGCTGTTCGACCGCCGGCCCGAGGACGTGCTCGGCCGCCGCGACCACGACCTGCTGCCGGCGGAAATCGCCGACCAGCTGCGCCAAGACGACCTGAGCACGATTGCCGGCAACCAGACGCAACGGGTCGAGGAGACGCTGCACTTCCCCGACGGCCACGTCGAGCGCCTGGAAACCCTGAAGACCCCGGTCTACAACGCCGACGGCAGCCTGCTCGGGGTGCTCGGCATCGCCCACAACATCACCGAACGCGAGGAGAGCCGCCAGCGCATCGCCGCCCAGAACCGGGCGCTGCGCCTGATGAGCGGCGTCGCCCAGGCGCTGGTCCGGCACCAGGACGAAGCGGCGATGCTGACCGACATCTGCAACCTGCTGATCGAAGTCGGCGGCTACCGCATGGCCTGGATCGGCGCCGCCGTCGACGATGCCGGCCGCAGCGTCGTGCCGCTGGCCGAAGCCGGCTTCGGCGAAGGCTACCTGGCCGGCCTCGACCTGAGCTGGGCCGAAGGCCCGCGCGGCAACGGCCCGACCGGCCGCGCCATCCGCAGCGGCGTGCCGTGCATCGTCCAGGACATCGAGCGCGACGCGAGCTTCACCCCCTGGCGCGCCTCGGCGCAGCAGCTCGGCTATCGCGCCTCGGTCGCCCTGCCGCTGCGCATCGACGGCCGCGTCGTCGGCGCCTTCAACCTTTATGCCGCGGCCGCCGGCGCCTTCGGCGACGACGAGCTGACGCTGCTGTGCAACCTCGCCGGTGAACTCGGCCTCGGCATGTCGATGCAACGCTCGCGGCGCGCCCTGGTGGCCAGCGAGCTGAGCCTGCGCCAGGCGCAGCACCTGGCCCATCTCGGCCACTACGAATTCGACCCGCAGGCCGACCGCTGGCACTGCTCGCCGGAACTGGCCGAGATTTTCGGCATCGGCCCCGACTACCCGCGTACCGCCGCCGGCTGGCTGGCGCTGATCCACCCGGACGACCGCGAGCGGATGAGCCGCTACCTGCAGGTCCGCATCCTCGGCCGCGGCCAGCCGTTCGACAACCAGTACCGCATCGTCCGCCACCGCGACGGCGTGGTCACCTGGGTGCACGGCACCGGCGCCGTCGATACCGACAGCCACGGCCAGGTCACCCGGATGTTCGGCACGATCCAGGACATCAGCGAGCGCGTGCGTCTCGAACAGGACCTGCGGGCCAGCGAATCGTCGCTGCGCGAAGCCCAGGCCATCGCCCACCTCGGCAGCTGGCGACTCGACATCGCCAGCGGCGTCCTGCGCTGGAGCGACGAGGTGCACCGCATTTTCGGCCTGCCCCGCAGCACGACGCCGAGCATGGAGGAGTTCGCCGCCCGCATCCACCCGGACGACCGCGAGCGGGTGCTCGCCGAGTGGGATGCCGCACTGGCCGGCGCCCCGTACCACTGCGTCCATCGCATCGTCGTCGACGGCAAGCTGCGCTGGGTGCGCGAGCGGGCCCAGGTCCGCTTCTCGGCCACCGGCGAGCCGCTGTCGGCGATCGGCACGGTGCAGGACATCAGCGAACAGCGCAGCGTCGAGGATTCGCTGCGCCAGTTGTCGCTGGCCATCGAACAGACGCCGCACAGCGTCATCATCACCAACACGCGCCGGGAGATCGAGTACGTCAACGATGCCTTCGTGCGCAGCACCGGCCATTCGCGCGCCGACGTGATCGGCCGCACGCCGACCATCCTGCACTCCGGACTGACCCCGGAGGCCACCTACACCTCGCTGAACCAGGCCCTGGCCAGCGGCGAGGTGTGGCGCGGCGAATTCGTCAATCGCCGGCGCGACGGCTCGACCTTCGAGGCCTTCGCGATCATTTCGCCGGTCCGCCAGCCGGACGGCCGGGTCGCCCATTTCCTGTCGATCGAGGAAGATGTCAGCGAGAAGAAGCGCATCCAGGCCGAACTCGACCGCCACCGCCAGCATCTCGAAACCCTGGTCGCCGAACGCACCATCCAGCTGCGCCAGGCCACCGAGGAAGCCGAATCGGCCAGCCGGGCGAAAAGCTCCTTCCTGGCCAACATGAGCCACGAGATCCGCACGCCGATGAACGCCATCATGGGCCTGACCCATCTCGCGCTGCGCGACCCCGAGACCACCGCCGAACAGCGCCGGCGCCTGGGCAAGGTCGATACGGCGACCCGCCACCTGCTGTCGATCATCAACGATATCCTCGACATCTCCAAGATCGAGGCCGGCAAGCTGGTGCTGGAAGACTACGATTTCTCGCTGGCCCGCCTGATCGCCTCGGCCCGCGACCTGATCGCCGAGCGGGCGGCGGCGCGCAACCTGCCGCTCAGCTGCGAGATCGACCCGGCCGTGCCCGAGCGCCTGCGCGGCGATCCGCTGCGCGTGCAGCAGATCCTGGTCAATTTCCTGTCCAACGCGGTCAAGTTCACCGAGAGCGGCGGCATCGTCATCGCCGTCAGCCTGCTGGAGCAGGACGACCACGGCTACCAGGTGCGCTTCGCGGTGCGCGACAGCGGCATCGGCATCTCTCCCGAGGTGCAGGCCCGCCTGTTCTCGCCCTTCGAGCAGGCCGACACCTCGACCACCCGCCGCTTCGGCGGCACCGGCCTCGGCCTGGCCATCAGCAGCCGGCTGGCCCGGGCCATGGGCGGCGATATCGACGTCGACAGCACGCCCGGGCACGGCTCCACGTTCTGGTTCTCGGCACGGCTGGGCATCGCCCAGTCGGGGGCCGAGGAGCCGGTCGAAACCGTCCCCTCCGGCCTGCCGACCGGTTTCGCCGCGCACACCCGGATCCTGCTCGCCGAGGACAATCCGATCAACGAGGAAGTCGCCAGTGCCCTGCTGCACTCGGCCGGCCTCGCCGTGGACGTCGCCACCGACGGTGCCGCCGCGGTCGCCCTGGCCGAGCGCCGGGTGTACGACCTGGTGCTGATGGACATGCAGATGCCGGTCATGGACGGCCTCGAAGCCACCCGCCGCATCCGCGCGCTGCCCGGCTGGGCGGCGGTGCCGATCCTGGCGATGACGGCCAATGCTTTCGACGAGGATCGCAGCGCCTGCCTGGCGGCCGGCATGAACGACCACGTCGCCAAGCCGGTCGATCCCGACCGCCTGTTCGCCACGCTGACCCACTGGCTGGCGCCGGCCGGCGCCGCGGCCCCGGCCGTGCCGGCCGCCGTCGCCGCCACCACGGCGCTGCTCGACGAACAGGCGCTGGCCGCGCAACTGGCCGCCGTCCCCGGGCTCGACGCCGAACTCGGCCTGCACGCGGTGCGCGGCCGCATGGGCAGTTACAAGCGCCTGCTCGGCAAGTTCATCGCCAACCACGGCGGCGATTTCGCCGCCATCCACCACTGCCTGGCCAGCGGCGACGTCGAGGAAGCCCGCCGCCTCGCCCATTCGCTGAAAGGCGCCGCCGGCACGCTCGGTGCGGTCGCCACCCAGGTCGCGGCGGCAGCCGTCGAGACGGCGATCCGCGACCGCCAGGCGGTGGCGGCGATCGAGCCCCTGCTACACGTGCTGGCCGA
>DASUZG010000461.1:0-8559 GCA_036376995.1 Azonexus sp.
GACGTCGTTGGCGATCTTGGTCAGCGCCACGGCCAGCGTCTTCAGGGCGCCATGCACGGCCACCGGGCCGTCGTGCGCGGCCAGCGCCGCGAACTTGTTGTCGGCGCTCGAAAACGGCAGCTGCAAGGCATGCCCCAGCGCCGCCGCGACCCGGGCACCGAATTCCGGATGGGTGTTGAGCCCGGTGCCGACCGCGGTGCCACCGATGGCCAGCGGGTACAACGCCGGCAGCACCGCCATGAGCAGCGCGCGCACCTGCGTGAGCTGTGCGACGTAGCCGGAAAACTCCTGGCCCAGCGTCAGCGGCGTCGCATCCTGCAAGTGGGTGCGGCCGATCTTGACGATGCCGGCGAAGGCCGCCGCCTTGGCGGCCAGCGTCGCCTGCAGCGCATCGAGCGCCGGCAGCAGCCGGCGGTCGATGGCGAGGGCCGCGGCGACGTGGATGGCGGTCGGGAAAACGTCGTTCGACGACTGCCCGAGATTGACGTCGTCGTTGGCATGCACCAGACGCGACAGCCCGCGCTCGCCGCCGAGCAACTCGGAAGCGCGGTTGGCCAGCACCTCGTTCACGTTCATGTTGCTCTGCGTGCCCGAGCCGGTCTGCCAGACGGCCAGCGGAAATTCGCCCGGATACCGGCCGGCCAGCACTTCGGCAGCCGCCGCCGCGATGGCGCCGGCCTTGTCGGCCGGCAGCCGGCCGAGCGCGCCGTTGACCTCGGCAGCGGCCTTCTTGATCGCCGCCAGCGCGGCGATCAGTTCGGCCGGCAGGCGCTCGGTGGAAATCGCGAAATGCTCGAGCGAGCGCTGCGTCTGTGCGCCCCACAGACGTTCGGCCGGCACTTCGATGACGCCGAACGAGTCGCGCTCGCTGCGGGCCGCTCCACCCGACGATCCGGAATGTGCCATCTGTAACCTCCTTGACAGATGGACACGCCGCTCGCCGCTTTGTTCATCCGCCCGATGCGGCCGGGAAACAAGCCGGTCATCTTGTTGCAACCATGAGCCGCCAAGCTGGCGGTGCCTTCCGACTTTCCCGGAGTCCGCCATGACCGACCTCGTTTTCTGCTCCTGCTGCCGGGTCCACCATGACCGTGCCGACATGACCGCGATCGAGACGCCGCGCGGCAAGCGCTGGCGCTGCCGGCGCAGCCTGCTGGCCGCCCAGTCCAGCATCGGCGAGCGCGACGCCTTCGGCCGGCGGCAGACCGAGATCAACCGCGAGCTGGCCCGCCGGCTGGCCAGCTACCAGCCGGCACTGGCCGAACACCGGCGGCAACGCCAGCTCGGCGACCATGACGCGGGGTTGTAACGCGGCGCTCACCGTGCTGCAACCGGCCCCGGCCACGCTGGACTCCGCACTGCCATCAACCACCGCCGGCACCGGCCCCGCGCCGAACCGGCCCGACAGGAGCGCCTCATGAATCTGTTCAATGCCGATTTCGACCTGGTCGACAAGGCCTTCGAAGACAATCTCAAGCTGGGGGTCGCCACCGTCGCCGGCCTGCTGATGTTCTCCGGCGCCCTGCTCTATCTGCACGCGTTCGCCGTCCAGGGCTGAGGGCCCGTTCAGCGCAGCGGCTGCTCCTGCCACCAGCGCCCGACCTGGCCGACGACCCAGGCCGCATCGTCGAGCGGCAGGTCGTGCCCGGCGCTCGGATGCTCGGCGTAGGCCACCTGCCAGCAGCGGGCCAGTTGCCGGGAGCAGCGCACATCGACCAGGCGGTCGCCGGCGCTGCCCAGCACCAGCAGCGGCACGGCCGGCGGCACCGGCGGCGCTACGAAGCGCGCGGCGGCCAGCAGCTGGCGCAGCGCATTGGCCGGCGCCACCGGGTTCTGCCCGGCCCACGCCGTCCACTCGGCGAGCAGCTGCGGCTCCGGCGGCCGGTTGCTGGTCAGTTCCAGGATGCGCCGTTCGCGCCGGCCGGCATCCGGCTCCAGCAGCAGGCCCAGCAGCGCCGGGTAATGCGCCGGCCGCAGCCGGTGAAAAAAGGAGCTGAACGGGCGCAGGCTGGTGTTGATCAGCACGCCGCCCGCCACCTCATCCGGGTGGCGCCCGGCCCAGGCGACGGCGACCATGGCCCCGAGCGACAGCGCCAGCAGACGGTACGGCGGGACGAGGCCCTGCGCCTGCAACTGGCGCCGGCAGTCGGCGGCCAGCTCGCCAACGCTGGCCGGACTGCGCAGCCGATGGCGCCGGCCGTTGCCCGGCAAATCGAGCGCGACGACGGGGTTGCCGTCGGCCGCCCGCAACAGCTCGGGAAAAGCCCCCCAATGCCGGCGCTCCCGGCTCAGGCCGCGCAGCAGGACCCAGGAACTCACCGCGCACTGCTCCCGTACCAGCGCAGCAGCGCCTCGTTGCGCAACTGCTCGCGCTGGCTGGCGGCGGGCAGCCATAGCCGGTAGCTGCAGGCCGCCCGCGCCAGGAAATCGAGCCAGCCGACATGCCGGCGCAGCACCCGGTGCTGGCGGTGCTCGATTTGCGGATTGAAGATGCCGTGGCGTGAAAACAGCTGCCGCGGATTTTTCTTGACCCACAGCCACGAGCCCATTTCCAGCGTCAGCGGCAGGAAGATGCGTTCCGGCACGGCGCTGGCGCACTGGTAGAGGTAGTCCCACAGGTCGCCGTGCGCCAGGTACTGGCGGCTTTGCGGCTCGAAGGCGTAGCGGTGGTTGGGATGCGCCTGCTCGTAGATGTCCTTCAGCGCCTGCAGTTCGGGCAGGTGGGCGATCGGCGTCACGGTGTGGGCGTAGGGAAACCAGATCCGGTCGGTGATGCCGAAACCCGAGTGGCAGTCGATGGAGATGGCGAAGGGGCGGGGAAAGAACTCGCGTTCGACCAGCGCGCAGACGGCCTGGTTTTCGGCTTCCATCGCCGCCCCCTGCGGCCCGCGGTACCACGGCAGGCGCGGACTCAGGCGCTGGCCGCCGAACAGGAAGGGCGTTCGCTCGCGCGCCGCGACCGGGGCGTTGCGCATCAGGTCGACGCCGTTCGGGTTGGCCCGCGTGCCGCGCCACATGCCGCCCGGATTGACGATGGGCATGAACACCAGGCGCACCGCCTCCAGCTGGCGGTGCAGGATGCTGTCCCACGGCAGGCGGCGGAGCAGCGAGCGCAGGTAGGCCAGCACCACGTCGGTGCCGATCCGTTCGAGGCCGTGGAAACCGCCGAAGAAGCCGACCGCCGGCACCGCCGGATCGGGATTGCCGAGGGCCAGCGCATAGACCGGGAAGCGCCGCGCCCCGACCTCGATCTCGCACGCCACCTGCGTTTCCAGCCAGCCCCTGCCCTCGGCGATGAGCGCCTCCAGCTCGCCGAGTTCCTTCAGTTCGGGATGGGCCATGAGTACACGATCGAATCGCCCCGCAAAAATGCGGCAGCCGCGCCGCCGCCGGGCGGGCTGCAACACGCCGATAACAATTGCTCGTTATGTTAGGAGCCAACGCTCCCGCGGGCAGGTGAACTTTTCGTGACAGCCGCCCGCCCATCCCCTCGTTACCGGATGCCGCCGATGCCGATCCTGCTGCGCAAGACCCTGAGCCATCCCCTCCTCGCCCTGGGCAGCACCATGCTGTGGGGGCTGATCGAACTGGTGGCGCTCAACCGCTACCGCCGCCCCGGCCGCTGACGCGCCGTCCGCCGTTACGGGCGGCTGGCGAACAGGGCGCGCATTCGCGGCAGTTCTCGTCGCCGATGGCCGACGACGCGGCGCCACGGCGGGCGCCGCGGTGAATCTAGCGGCCTAGGTGCTGCAGCACGGTATGCAGGCGTTCGGCGGCATGGGCCGCCTCGGGATCGTTCTCGGTCAGCTTCAGGATGTCGCTCCAGTTGATGTAGCGATCGAGCCGCGCCAACGCCCGCGCGTTGGCCGCATCGAGATCCACGGCCAGGGTGATGGCATCGCCATTGGCGTCGAGCCGGTACTCAAACGAACCTTGCATGCTGCAGTCTCCAGAGAGTCGCGTGATCAGGGCGGCCAGTGTATCGCCCGCGGGCGCCGTTGGGAAACGCCGGCGCGCGCTTTCGCCGGCCGCAGCGGACGATGCGGCCGTCCGGGTTATGCCGGTGGCGAAAAACGCTCCACAGATTCTGTGGATAAGCCTGTGCATTACCCTGTGGATAGTCACCGAAACGACACGCGAACCTGTGCGCGCCGACACATTGCCCATAAACCGGGCAGGTTATTGCGACGGCGTGGCGCCGGGAATTTGCCGCAAACCGCGGACCGCCTACCAGCGGAAAATGCTGTCCTGCCGCCCCTTGGCGGGCAGGCTTAGCCGCGCCTGCTGCTGCCGCCCGTTGGCCGTGGCCTTGACCTGGTAGCGGCCCGGCGGCAGCTTCAGCAGCAGGAAAGGTCCGGCTGCCGGGATTTCGAACACCGGTTGCCCTTTCGCATCGAGCACCTGCACGGCGACATCGGCCAGGTAGGCGCCGTCGCGCTCGGCAAACAGCAGCTTGAGGTTGAAATCGCGCTCGCGCGCCCGGATCGCCTCGCGTTCCTCGTCGCCGATGCCGCCGCTGAGGTAGGCGATGTTTCCCGGCTGGCTTTCGGTCACAGCGGAATCCACCGGCTGGGCCGCCGGGCCGGACAGCAGGCAGCAGAACAGGAACGCCCCGGTAATGACGTGTTTCATGGCACTTTCCTCCTTTACCGGCTGAACACGTTCAGCTTAGTTGCCCACCGGAATATCTCAAATGCCGATGGGACCAGAGGCGGCTAAGGAGCGGGGCGGACCGTGAATACCTGCGGGTCGTCGCCATGCTCCTGCAGCAGGCAGCGCACCCGCGCCTGCCACAGCGCGCCGAAGCGCTGGCGGGCGGCGGCATCGGCCTCGCCGGACAGGCATTGATGCAGCAATGGCCCCATCGCCGGATCGGCCGGAATGGCGCCGGTGTCGCAGGCGACGTCGACCTGCCGGCCGTCGTCCAGGCGGGTGAAACGCAGTTCGAGCGGGACGTCGGCGGCGAAACGCAGCAGCCCCTGGCGACGAAAGCGCCCGCCGAGGCCCTTGAAGCCGCCTTCGGCCGCGGCGCCGGTGAGCAGTGTCACGACGCTGGCGATGACGCCGGTGACGCCCTCGTCGCTGTTGCGCGGCAGTTCCACCCGCAGGTCGCCGCGGCGCGGCAGTTCGTCGCCGTACAGCGCGGCCAGTGCCAGGCGGGTCATGTTCCAGGCGGCGGCGACGGTCGGACAGGAATGCCCGGCGAGCTTGACCGCATCGAGATAGCGGTACTCCAGCACCCCGTCCGCGCAGGCGCCGAGAAAATCGGCCAGGGGATCCCGGACGCGGACGACGGGCAACTGGTCGAAGAATTCGGGATAGTTCATGGGCACGGGGCTCCGCCGGAGAGATTATTGCCGGCGGCTGTCGCGCCATCGGCCGGGTCGTCGATGACGATGCCCCAGTCGCCGAACTCGTACCAGTCCTCGCCCAGCACTTCGGCCGGATGCTGGGTGCGCCCGGAGCCGTTGCCGCACTGCAGCGCGTTGGCCGCACAGTACTTGTCGCAGCCCCAGCAATTGCGCTCGGGATGCTTGGGGTTCAACGGAAATTTCTTGGCCATTTCCGGTGACTGGAATGACCGCGGCTTGCTGCTCATGCGACTCGTCGGCGTGCTGAAAGGGGATGGGCCGACTGTACTGCACAGGCGGCCCCTGTTCCTTGATTTCTCTCACGAAAGCCGGCCCTTCCCGCGCCGGCTTTCGCCCCCGGCGCCTCAGTACTTGATGTCGCGCGCCCGCTCGCGCCCTTCCTGCTTGGTGTGGCGCTTGTCCTGCCGGCATTCGATATTCATTTTCTGGTCCGCGGCGCGGCAGTCCTGCTTGGTCTCGCGCGCCTGCTGGCGCGTCTCCTGGCGCACGTCGCGGGCCGCCCGGCGCTGCTGCGCCTGTTCCGTCGCCGCGGCCGGCAGCGCCAGCACGACCGTCATCAGCACCGCCGGAAGCATGGTCAGAAAGCGAATACCCCGAGATTTCATGATCGACTCCTCTGCAAGAAACTGCGCGTTGGCATGGGCGAAAACCGCGACCGGCGGCTCGTCCTTGCATGCTAGTCGCAAGTTGCGGGCGAGGCCAGCGCTGCGGCCTCGCGGGGGCCGCGCGAAGGCTGACGTCCCGGGCGCCCCAGGTCAGCCACGCCGGGCCGCTTCGATCGCCGCGATGTCGATCTTGCCCATCTGCATCATCGCCGCGAAGGCACGCCCGGCGGCGGCGCGGTCGGGATCGGTGATGGCGGCCGAGAGGGCGCGCGGCGTGATCTGCCACGACAGGCCCCACTTGTCCTTGCACCAGCCGCAGGCGCTTTCCTGGCCGCCGTTGCAGACGATCGCGTTCCACAGGCGGTCGGTCTCGGCCTGGTCCTCGGTCGCCACCTGGAAGGAAAAGGCTTCGCTGTGCCGGAAAGCCGGCCCGCCATTGAGGCCGAGGCAGGCCACGCCCATGACGGTGAATTCGACCGTCAGCACATCGCTCGCCTTGCCGGCCGGATAGTCGCCGGGGGCGCGATGGACGGCCTTCACCGCGCTTTCGGGAAAGGTCGCGGCATAGAACTGCGCGGCCTCTTCCGCGTTGCCGTCGAACCAGAGACAAATCGTGTTCTTGACCATTGGCGTTCTCCGATGAATCACTGTGCCCCAAGCATGCAGACTGTCCTGGGCCACGGATGTTCCGCCGCTATTCGGATGAACTTCGGCCCGGCGCGAACCCGGTGCCGGAAATCGACTCCAATCGCAATGGCCGCGCCATCCGGCAGCCGCGACGAGGGGGATCGATCATGATGCAGGCTGACAGAAGCAACCTGGGTTCGGGGTTTCGCCGCTATTTCCGCGTCGATGCCGCGCTCGACGAGACGCTGCGCGACGAGGTCTATCGCATTCGCCACGAAGTCTATTGCGAGGAGTTGAAATTCGAGCCGGAACGCGACGACCGGCGCGAAACCGACCGCTTCGACGCGCACAGCCTGCATTGCCTGCTCAGCACCGCCCATGAGCCGCTCGACCTGGTCGGCTGCGCCCGCCTGGTATGCACCCGCCACGACGCGCCGGATGTGCCGTTGCCCTTCGAAATCGCCTGCGCCGGCACGCTCGACCGCTCGATCGTCGATCCGGCCCGGCTGCCGCGCCACCGCATCGCCGAAGTCTCGCGCCTGGCCGTGCGCGGGCGCTACCGCCAGCGCAAGGGCGAGCAGCATTCGCCGGGCCTGGCCCAGAGCAGCGACTTCGGCACCGCCGAGCGGCCGCGCTTTCCCTATATCCCGGTCAGCCTCTATCTCAGCGCCATTTCGCTGGCCCTGCACGCCGGCCGCGACATCCTGTTCACCCTCACCGAACCGCGCCTGGCCAACCACTTCCTGCGCCTGGGCGTCGATATCCGGCAGATCGGCAGCCCGATTTCCCACCGCGGCATCCGCGTGCCGTCGATGATCGACGTCAAGAGCGTGATCCGCAGCATGCGTTCGAGCATGCGGCCGCTGTGGCAGGCGGTGAACGAAGAGATCCACCTCGGCTGCGGCCAGGCGCCGGTCCTGCACTAGCCGGCCGCAGGCGTTCGGAATTCCGAACGCGCCAATCGGCCAATTTCCGGAAATCCGGCGGGCAGCGCGCCCGCCGCCCGGCGATTTCACACGCAATCAAGCACTTGCAACATCTCCGGCACTGGCACGCCACGTGCAAAGAGAAAGGGCCGCCGCCGCGGCGCCCAATCGAAAAAATCGGAGACAACTCATGAATGCAACTGCAGTCCGCCTCGAACACGACCTGCTCGGTGACCGCGAAGTGCCGGCCGCCGCCTACTACGGCGTCCATACGCTGCGCGCCCTGGAAAACTTCGCCATCACCGGCATCTCGATCGCCGTCTATCCCGACCTGATCCGCGCCCTGGCCCAGATCAAGAAGGCCGCCGCCCAGGCCAACCAGCAGCTCGGCCTGCTCGACGCCAAGCGCGCCGACGCCATCGCCGCCGCCTGCCGCGAAGTCATCGACGGCCAGTGGCACGACCAGTTCGTCGTCGACGTGATCCAAGGCGGCGCCGGCACCTCGACCAACATGAACGCCAACGAGGTGATCGCCAACCGGGCCCTCGAAATCCTCGGCCACGCCCGCGGCGAGTACAAGTACCTGCACCCGAACGAGCACGTGAACATGAGCCAGTCGACCAACGACGTCTATCCGACGGCGTTGAAGCTCGCCACCTACGTCGGCATCTTCCGCCTGGTCGACGCCATGGCCTACCTGCGCCGCGCCTTCGAGCGCAAGGCCGAGGAATTCGCCGACGTGCTGAAGATGGGCCGCACCCAGCTGCAGGACGCGGTGCCGATGACCCTCGGCCAGGAATTCTCGACCTACGCGGTGATGCTCGGCGAAGACGAGGAGCGCCTGAAGGAAGCCGCGCTGCTGATCCGCGAAATGAACCTCGGCGCCACCGCCATCGGCACCGGCATCAACGCCCATCCCGACTACGCCCCGCTCGTTTGCCGGCGCCTCGCCGAAATCAGCGGCGTGCCGGTCATCACCGCGCCCAACCTGATCGAGGCGACGCAGGATTGCGGCAGCTTCGTGCAGCT
>DASUZG010000462.1:0-4957 GCA_036376995.1 Azonexus sp.
GCGCCAGTCCGGCGAGCACGTCAGTGTTGCCGATATCGCATCCGTCCAGGAAATAGGCGGTGAACAGCTTTTCGATCAGGGTCTCCACCTGCTCGGGAGCGCCGTGTTGCTGGACTTGGCGAATCAGGCGATGGGCGGGCAGGGTGTTCGGCATCACCCGGATGGCCTCGAAATTGAACTGGAAGCCGGCCGTCGCCGCAGCTGCCTGAACCTGGGCGCGGCGGGCGGCGACGGCGGTTTTGCCGCCGAGCCGCCGTTCGTAGAAGGCGTCGTACGGCAGCCCTTGCGGCGGCGTATCGGGCAATAGTGGGCAGGCGGTCCAGACGATGCGGGGGGAGACGTCCGGATGCAGTTCGCGGAAGCGCTGCAGCGCCGTTGCCAGGTGGCGTTTGCCGATCAGGCACCAGGGGCAGATCAGGTCGAAATGGACTTCGATGGTCAAGGTGCTGTTCATGAAATCTCCGTGGACTGGATGCCGGCGGGGCCTGCGGCCGGGCTGTTGCGTTCGGCGCGCTGTTCGAGCGCGACGGCGATGCCGCCGAGCAGGGTCAGGAGGCCGGTGCCGGCGGCCAGGGCGAACAGCGAATCGCCCAGCAAGGGCGCGATCAGCCCGGCGCCCAGCGCCATTCCGGCAAACTGGAAAAAGGTCTGGCAGGAGGCGGCGACGCCGGCGCGCTGGCGTTCGGCGGCGACCGCGTTGCTGAGCAGCAGCGGCAGGGCCAGTGCCAGTCCCTGGGAATAGACGAGCAGCGGGAGCATCGGCACGATCCCCGTGGGAAAGTGCCAGGAGGCGGCAAGGCCGAGCCCGATGGCGACGGCCAGCAGGGCATAGGCCAGGGCGAGCGTGCCGTTCGCGCGCAGTCGCGCGTGGGCGCGGGGAAAGGCCGCGAAGCCGGCGACCAGCCCGAAGGTGATCGGGCCATAGACGAGATAGATGTCGGTCACCGGGCGGCCCATCAGGCGGGTGACGATCACCGGTGCCGACACCGCATAGACGGCCATGCTCGTCCAGTTGGCGACATGCCCCAGCGTCAGGCGGAGAAAGCGCGGATTGCCCAGCACCCCGAGATAGGCGCGCGTCAGCAGGGCCGGCCGCAGTTCGAGGCGCCGCCCGGTCGGCAGGGTTTCCGGCAGCCAGCGCCAATACACGGCGGCCAGGACGAAGGAGATGCCACCCAGGGTGCCGAACACCGTCCGCCAGCCGTAGTGCGCGCTCAGCCAGGCGCCGAGCACGGGCGTCGCGACCAGGCTCAGGGTCTGGATCATGGTGATGCGGCTGAGCAGGTGCTGCATGGTGAGGCCGCAGTACAGGTCGCTGAGGATGGCCCGGCTGATGACCAGGCCGGCGCCGGCGGCCACGCCCTGCAGGATGCGCAGCACCCAGAGTTGCCCGATGCTGTCGACCGCCGTGCTGGCGGCCGCCGACATGCCGAGAAGGAGCAGGGCGGCAAGGATCGTGGCCCGCCGCCCGCAGGCGTCGGCGATGGCGCCGTACCACAACGACATGACCGCGCTGGCGACGAAGAACAGCGAGATCGTCTGCTGGGCCTGCCAGGCGCTGATGCCCAGCTCGACGCCCAATGCCGGCACCGCCGGAATCACCATGTCCGAGCAGAACGAGTTGAGCAGCCCCATCAGGGCCAACAGCAGGATCAGCGCCGGCGCGGGAACGCTCATGCGGCCTTTCAGGAAAATCGGCCGATCAGCGCCTCGGCTTGCGGCCATTCGCCGAAGCCCGAGGCGGGATTCAGGTGGCCGACGGCACCGATATCGACCAGTTCGCTGCCCCAGTCGGCCGCATATTGCCGAACGCGCTCGTAGTCGGCGAGCGGGTCGTTGCTGCTGGCGGCGACGATGCTGGGGAAGGGCAGCGCCTGGCGCGGAATCGGCAGCCAGCCGTTGTCGCGCAGCTCGTCGAGACGCGGGTAGCCCGCCGGCAGCGGCGATTCGAGATCGGCCGGGGCGGCCAGCAGGGCGCCCTGGATCGGGCGCTGATATTGCCGGGCCCAATGCACGGTGATCATTACGCCGCCGCTGTGGGCGACCAGGATCACCGGGCCGTCGATCTTGGAAATCGCCCGTTGCAGCGCATCGACGCGGCTGCTGCAGCTGAGCTTGTCGAACTCCAGCGGCGGCACCGAGCGGGCATTGGGCAGCTTCCGTTCGAGAAGGGTCTGCCAGTGCGCCTCGACGTGGTCGCGCAGGCCGGGGACGATCAGGATGGTCGGGGTGGTGTTCATCGTGGTCATTGGGGTGGTCGGGGTTGGAAATCAGCGCTGCAGGGACTGGATGCGCTGCAGGTCCGCGGTGTAGTGCCGCTTGCCGATGGCGAAGGCGGTGGCGGCGGCCAGCGCGACCAGGGGAACGATCTGCATGGCGCCCATCAGGCCGGTGCGGTCGGCGAGGATGCCGGTGACGAAGGGGCCGGGCGCCAGGCCGAGCAGGTTGTTGGCCAGGGTCAGGGTGGCGAAGGCCGTGGCATGGATGCTCGGATGGGTCAGGTTGGCGACCATGGCGCCGGCCGGGCCGGTGGTGCCGGCGACCAGCAGCATGCCGGCACCGATGCAGGCCAGTTGCAGCGGCCCCGGCGGCAGCTGGAAGGCGAGCAGCAGCAGCGCGGCGGAAATCAGCGAATAGGCGATCGCTACCGTCCACTTCCGCGACGGATTGCCGCGGCTGGCGCGGTCGGTGACGATGCCGCACAGGATCATGCCGATGGCGCCGATCAGGATGAACGCGGCGGCGCCGATGCCGGCCTTGTCGGTCGGCAGGTCGTAGTAGCGGTTCAGGAAGCTCGGCAGCCAGGCCAGCATGGCGGCCATGATGAACAGCTGAAGGCCGCTGCCGATGTAGGCGGCGATGACCGACACCGACGAGAACAGGCCGGAAAACAGCGAGCGCAGGCCGGGCGGGAGCGCGCTGCGGCGGCAGGCGGCGACTTGCGGCTGCAGCCGGCCCTCACGCACGATCAGGGCGTACAGGACCACCAGGACGAGGCCGAAGGCGGCCATGGTGCCGAAGGCCCAGCGCCAGCCGAAGTGCGTGGCGACGACGCCGCCCAGGGCCATGCCGACAACCGAGCCGACCGGCCCGCCGGCCATGAAGGCGGCGCTCAGGGTCGAGCGCAGGTGGGCCGGGAAGATGCTCAGGATCAGCGCGATGCCGACGCTGCCGTAGGCGGCTTCGCCGACGCCGACGCAGAAGCGGGCCACGAACATCTGCTCGTAGCTGGCGGCCAGCGCGCAGCCCAGAGTGGCCAGGCTCCATAGGGTGGCCATCAGGACGACGCTCTTGACGCGGCCCCAGCGGTCGGCGACGACCGAGAGCGGGAAGGTCAGGATGCCGACGAGCAGGGCGACGATGCTGCTGAGCGAGCCCAACTGGGTGTCCGACAGGGCCCATTCCGCCTTCAGCACCGGGAAGACGGCGTTGAGAACCTGCCGCGACATGTAGTCGGAGAGCAGCAGGGCGAAAGTCAGGGCAAAGACGATCCAGGCGTAGACGCGTGGAGCGGTGGGGGCGGAAGCTGATTGCTCCGGCAGGGAATCCGCGATGTAGACGGCCAAGGTTGTCTCCTCGTTGCTTTTTCTCGTTCCGGCGCTTCTGGTCGCCGGTTGGCGCCGGATACGGGGCCGTTGCCGGCCCCGTATCCGTGTCGTGGTTGGCTGGCGATCAGGCCGCGTACTGCGTGAAACCCTTCTGGCCCGGCTTGCGGTTCGGCGCGAAGCCGTTCTTGGCCAGTGTCTGATCTGCGGTTTCGTAGAAGGTGCCGATCTTGTAGATCTTGCGCGCTTCCTTGGCGTTGGCGATTTCGCGGCCGAATTCGCGGGAAATGCGCACCAGCTGCTCGATCTGTTCGACCGTGCTCATCTTGCGCGAACGATCTTGCGTCCAGATGTTGTCCTCGATGCCGCAGCGCACATGCAGGCCCATGGCGATGGCCATCATGTTCAGCGGCAGGGTGTTGAGCATCGAGGTTTCCAGCGTCAGCACCGAGCCGTCCGGGCAGGCGCGGACGAAGTTGGCCAGGTTGTAGATGTTCGGCGCATCGAAGCCGCCGCCGATGGCGACCCAGGTGAGGATCAGCGGCACGTTGCAGACGCCGCGGCGCATCATCCGCTCGACCGTTTCCAGCTGGGTGATGTTGGCCAGCTGGAAGTGGGTCTGGATGCCCTTGGCGGAGAGGCGCTTGATATGCTCCTCGACCCACTCCGGACCGGCCGGGATGGTCATCTCGCGGTAGGCGCGGTAGTTGACCGGCTCGCCCAGCGAGGTGCCGGCGATGTCGGCGGGGCACATCTGCTCGACTACGTTCATCTGGTTGGAGTTGATGGCGATGGTCACCTGGTCTGGCGACGGTCCCAGTTCGGCCAGCATGTGGCGGGTGTCGTCGGACAGCCACTTGGCGACGTCACCGTCGTTTTCCGGGGCGAACGAGATCGAACCGCCGACCTGGATGATCATGTCCGGCACCCGGGCGCGGACGCCGGCGATCAGCTCGTTGAACTTGGACAGGCGCTTGGAGCCCTTGCCGTCGAGTTCGCGGACGTGCAGGTGCAGCACCGTGGCGCCGGCGTTGTAGCAGTCGACCGCCTTCTGAATCTGCTCTTCCATGGTGACCGGGATGTCTTCCGGGAAGTCGGCCGGCTCCCATTCGGGGCCGTAGGGGGCGCAGGTGATGACGAGTTTTTGCTGGTTTTCCGGCCAGAGGGATCCGTCGAGAAAGTTCATGTAATGCTCCTGTGGGTGATTTTCGGGTGTGCAGGGTCCCCGGGCGGCACGCAGCCGCCCGCAGACGTTGTCGAAAGGGTGGAGGAAAGACATTAGAAGGGCTTGTCGCCGACGATGGCGGCGCGTTCCATCTTGCGATGGCACGGCGGGTAATCCATCACCGCGTAGTGCTGCGTGCTGCGGTTGTCCCAGATGGCCACGCTGTAGGGCTTCCAGCGCCAGCGCA
>DASUZG010000463.1:0-10774 GCA_036376995.1 Azonexus sp.
CAGCGCCGTCTGCCGAAGCGCGGCTTCAACTCGCTGACGCGCGCCCGCAACTACGAAGTGCGCCTGACCGATCTGGAGCGTCTGCCGGTCGACGAAATCGACCTGCTGTCGCTGCAGGCTGCCGGTATCGTCCCGGGCGACGCGCTGTCCGCCAAGGTGATCCTGTCCGGCGCGATCACGCGCAAGGTCACGCTGAAGGGCATTGGCGCCACCAAGGGGGCCAAGGCTGCGATCGAGGCCGTCGGCGGTTCCATCGCCGAGTAAGTCAGGAAGAGGTTAGAACGTTGGCAGCAAATCCCAATACGGTTGGCAAGGGTGGCAAGTTCGGCGATCTCAAGCGCCGGCTGTGGTTCTTGGTCGGGGCGCTGGTCGTCTATCGCATCGGCGCCCACATTCCCGTGCCGGGCATCGATCCCAACGTTCTCGCCGACCTCTTCAATTCGCAACAGGGCGGCATCCTGGGCATGTTCAACATGTTCTCGGGTGGTGCCCTGTCGCGTTTCACCATTTTCGCGCTGGGGATCATGCCGTACATTTCGGCGTCGATCATCATGCAACTGATGAGTGTCGCCAGCCCGCAGCTGGAAGCGCTCAAGAAGGAAGGCGAAGCCGGGCGTCGCAAGATCACGCAATACACCCGCTACGGTACCGTCATCCTGGCCCTGTTCCAGGGCGTTGGCATTGCCATCGCGCTTGAGGCGCAACCGGGGCTGGTCAATGATCCCGGCTTCATGTTCCGCCTGACTACCGTGTCCACGTTGCTGACCGGGACCATGTTCCTGATGTGGCTGGGTGAGCAGATCACCGAACGGGGCCTAGGCAACGGCATCTCGATCATCATCTTTGCCGGTATCGCCGCCGGTCTGCCGAACGCCATCGGCGGCCTGCTCGAACTGGTGCGCACCGGTGCCATGCATCCGCTGACGGCCATCGTCATCTCGGTGCTGGTGGTGCTGGTGACGGCCTTCGTCGTCTTCGTCGAACGCGGCCAGCGCAAGATTCTGGTCAATTACGCCAAGCGCCAGGTCGGCAACAAGATTTACGGTGGTCAGAGTTCGCATCTGCCGCTCAAGCTCAACATGTCGGGCGTGATCCCGCCGATCTTCGCGTCGTCGATCATCCTGTTCCCGGCCACTGTCGCCGGCTGGTTCGGTTCGGGCGAGTCGATGACTTGGCTGAAGGACGTTGCCGGGACCCTGTCGCCGGGTCAGCCGATCTACGTGATGCTGTACGCGGCCGCGATCGTCTTTTTCTGCTTCTTCTACACTGCGCTGGTTTTCAATTCCAAGGAAACTGCCGACAACCTGAAGAAGAGCGGCGCTTTCGTTCCGGGTATCCGGCCGGGCGAGCAGACGGCCCGCTATATCGACAAGATCCTGATGCGCCTGACTCTGGTCGGTGCCGGCTACATCACGCTGGTCTGTCTGTTGCCCGAATTCCTGATCCTGAAATGGAATGTGCCGTTCTATTTCGGGGGCACCTCGCTGCTGATCATCGTTGTCGTGACCATGGATTTCATGTCCCAGGTCCAGGCCTATGTCATGTCCCATCAATATGAAAGCCTCCTGAAGAAAGCAAACTTCAAGGGCTCGCCCATGATCAAGTAAGCAGCGATGGCCAAGGAAGATTACATCGAGATGCAAGGGGAGGTTGTCGAAAATCTCCCGAACGCGACCTTCAAGGTCAAGCTGGAAAACGGGCACATCGTGCACGGCTTCATCTCCGGCAAGATGCGCATGCACTACATCCGCATTCTGCCCGGCGACAAGGTGACCGTGCAGCTGACCCCTTACGATTTATCGAAGGCTCGGATCGTCTTCCGCGCCAAGTAAACAGTCTCTACGCAATAAACCGCAGGGCAAGGAATCACGGCTGCTTCCAAGCTCTCGCAGACGAGGAGTAAAACATGAAAGTTCAACCTTCAGTGAAGTGCATTTGCCGCAATTGCAAGGTTATCCGTCGCAAGGGTGTCGTGCGCATCATTTGCAAGGACCCGCGTCACAAGCAGCGTCAGGGTTGATTCCCCGACGAGTCCGGCATTTGTCAATTTTAGAAATAGTGGAGTGATTCAATGGCCCGTATTGCAGGGGTAAACATTCCGAACCATCAGCATGCCGAGATCGCCCTGACCGCGATCTACGGTATCGGCCGTACCCGCGCGCAGAAGATCTGTGACGCCGCCGGCGTGGCTCGTAACACCAAAATGAAGGACCTGTCCGACGCGGACATGGACCGTCTGCGTGACGAAGTGGGCAAGTTCACCGTCGAAGGTGACCTGCGCCGCGAAGTCACCATGAACATCAAGCGCCTGATGGACCTCGGTTGCTACCGTGGCCTGCGCCATCGCAAGGGCCTGCCCTGCCGTGGCCAGCGCACCCGTACCAATGCCCGCACCCGCAAGGGTCCGCGCAAGGCCATCGCCGGCAAGAAGTAATAGGGACAGAACATGGCTAAGACTGCTACCAAAGTTCGCAAGAAGGTCAAGAAGAACGTGGCCGAGGGCATCGCCCACATCCACGCTTCCTTCAACAACACCATCATCACCATCACCGATCGCCAGGGCAATGCGCTGTCGTGGGCAACTTCCGGCGGTGCCGGCTTCCGCGGTTCGCGCAAGTCCACCCCGTTTGCCGCCCAGGTCGCCGCTGAAGCTGCCGGCAAGGCCGCGCAGGAATGTGGCGTGAAGAACCTGGAAGTGCGCATCAAGGGCCCCGGCCCCGGCCGCGAATCTTCCGTCCGCGCCCTCAACGCGCTGGGCATGAAGATCACCGCCATTTCCGACGTGACGCCGGTGCCGCACAACGGCTGCCGTCCGCCCAAGAAGCGCCGCATCTAAGGAGAAAGACAAGTGGCTCGTAATCTCGATCCGAAATGCCGTCAGTGCCGCCGCGAAGGCGAAAAGCTGTTCCTGAAGGGCGAAAAGTGCTTTACCGACAAGTGCGCCATTGAGCGCCGTTCCTACGCTCCCGGCCAGCACGGCCAGAAGTCCGGCGCCCGCCTGTCCGACTACGGCGTGCACCTGCGTGCCAAGCAGAAGATCCGCCGCGTTTACGGCGTGCTCGAAGGCCAGTTCCGCAAAACCTTCGCCGAAGCTGAGCGCCGCAAGGGCCAGACCGGTGAAAACCTGCTGCAGCTGCTGGAAGCCCGCCTGGATTCCGTCGCCTACCGCATGGGCTTCGGCGCCTCGCGCACCGAATCCCGCCAGATCGTTCGCCACAATGGCGTCCTGGTCAACGGCAAGCGCGTTAACATCCCGTCCTTCATCGTCAAGCCGGGCGACGTCGTCCAGCTGACCGATCGCGCCCGCGCCTCGCTGCGTTGCAAGGCCGCCCTCGAGGCCGCCGAGTCCCGTGGCTTCCCGGAGTGGATCGCGGTCGACGTCAAGGAAGGCAAGGGCACGTTCAAGGCCATGCCGCAGCGCTCGGAACTGCCGGCGACCCTGAACGAAGGTCTCGTCATCGAACTTTATTCGAAGTAAGCACTGAGCAGAGGAAACCAGCCCATGCAAAGCAGTGGACTTCTCAAACCCCGCATCATCGACGTGCAGAGCGTTTCGCCCGTGCAGGCCAAGGTGGTCATGGAGCCGTTCGAACGCGGCTACGGACATACCCTCGGCAATGCGCTGCGCCGCATCCTGCTGTCGTCGATGCCGGGTTACGCGCCGACCGAAGTCGGCATCGAAGGCGTGCTTCACGAATACTCGACCGTGGACGGTGTGCAGGAAGATGTCGTCGATATCCTGCTCAACCTGAAGGGTGTCGTCTTCAAGCTGCACGGCCGCGATTCCGTTTCGCTGAACCTGAGCAAGGAAGGTGACGGCATCGTCCGTGCCGGCGATATCGAATTGCCGCACGACGTCGAAATCATCAACCCGGAACACGTGATCGCTCACCTCTCTCCTGGCGGCAAGCTGGCCATGGAGATCAAGGTTGAGAAGGGTCGCGGCTACGTGCCGGGTAACGTGCGTAACCTCGGCGACGCCAAGACCATCGGCAAGCTGGTGCTGGACGCCTCGTTCAGCCCGATCCGCCGCGTGGCCTACGCCGTCGAAAGCGCCCGTGTCGAACAGCGCACCGACCTCGACAAGCTGATCGTCGATATCGAGACCAACGGCGTCGTCGAGCCGGAAGAAGCCATCCGTTACGCTGCCCGCGTGCTGATGGAGCAACTCTCCGTGTTCGCCGATCTGGAAGGTACCGCACCGGTGGCCGAGGCTTCCAAGCCGGCCCAGGTCGACCCGGTCCTGCTGCGCCCGGTTGATGATCTCGAACTGACAGTTCGCTCGGCGAACTGTCTGAAGGCCGAGAACATCTACTACATCGGCGATCTGATTCAGCGTACCGAGAACGAACTGCTCAAGACCCCGAACCTGGGTCGCAAGTCGCTGAACGAGATCAAGGAAGTGCTGGCCGCCCGCGGCCTGACGCTCGGCATGAAACTGGAGAACTGGCCGCCCGCCGGTCTGGAGAAGGTCTAAGGACCTTTTCCGCCCGGGCAGTCAAGGGACGCCTGCAGAACATAGAAAGGATTAACCATGCGTCACCGCAATGGACTTCGCAAACTGAACCGTACCAGCAGCCATCGCCTGGCGATGCTGCGCAACATGACCGTTTCCCTGCTCAAGCACGAGGCCATCAAGACCACGCTGCCGAAGGCCAAGGAACTGCGCCGTGTTGTCGAGCCGATGATCACCCTCGGCAAGACCCCGACCCTGGCCAATAAGCGTCTGGCCTTCGACCGCCTGCGCGACCGCGACATCGTGGTCAAGCTGTTCGCCGAAATCGGACCGCGCTACGCTACCCGTCCGGGCGGCTACCTGCGCATCCTGAAGTGCGGCTTCCGCGTCGGCGACAACGCCCCGATGGCGTTCGTCGAGCTGGTCGATCGTCCGGAGCCGACCGAGGCTGTGGAAGTCGAGGAAGCGGCCGAGTAACTCGGTTCAGCCGATAGCAGTTAAAGAGAAGGCCGGGATTTTCCCGGCCTTTTCCTTTTGTCGTGCTGAATACCGCGCGTCAGGGGCAGTCGATGACCATCAGCGAGATGTCGTCGGCCGCGATGGCGCCGTCGAGATGGCGGGCCAGGGCGGCGTCGATCTGCTGGAAGCGGGTGGCCGGCGGGGTGTTGGCGGCGGCGCCGGCCAGACCATCGACGCCGAATTGGCGGCCGGTGCGGTCGCTGGCTTCGAGCAGGCCGTCGGAGCAGAGGAGCAGCTGGCTTTCCGGCGCCCAGTCGAGGTGGAGCGGCTCGCAGCCGATCTCGTCGCTGGGCAGGATGCCGAGCGGCAGGTTGGTCGACGGGAAGCGCTGGCTGACGCGGCCCCAGCGGTCGAACAGGAAGGCCTCGGGCGTGCCGCCGACCCAGATTTCGCCCTGTCGGGCGTTCTCGTCCAGGCTGAGCAGTGTGGCGGCGACGAAGCGGCCGACTGGCATCGACTCCTTCAATTGCTGGTTCAGTTCGCGGACGATGGTGGCGACAGGGGACTCGAGCGTGGTCATGCGGTAGAACAGGGCCAGCAGCGGCAGCACGCTGATGGCGGCGGTCAGGCCGTGGCCGGTGGCATCGGCCAGCAGGGCGTAGAAGCGGCCGGCCGGCGAACGGGCGGCGGCGACGATGTCGCCGCTGAAAGATTCGGCCGGAATGACCTTGTAGTGCAGCCGCGGATCCTTCAGCCCGGGGCGGTGCAACTGCATTTCCATCAGTCGGGCTGCCAGTTGCTGCTCGTTCTGCGTCTGGTCGTAATAGCTCTGCAGCAGCCGGGCGTTTTCGCGCAATTTCTGTTCGGCGGCCTTCTGCTGCGAAATGTCGCGCACGACGCCGATAAAGGTGCGCTGGTTGTCGAGCGTCGTTTCGGTGACACCGAGGGTGGCGGCGAACTGCTGGCCGCTGCGGTGGCGGGCGATGATTTCACGGTTGGCGCCGAGTACCGCGCTGCCGCCGCCGGACAGGTAGCGTTCGAGGAAGGAGCCGTGCACCTGCTGCAGCGGTTCTGGCATCAGCATGCTGACGTTGTTGCCAAGGAGTTCCGCGGTGGTCCAGCCGAAAATGCGTTCGGCGGCGCGATTGACCGAGATGATCGTGCCGCGCTCGTCGATAGTCACGATCGCATCGAGTACGTTGTCGGAAATCGCCTTGATCCGGTCCAGGGCGTCGGTCGAGGCCTGTTGCAGCGCCAGCGAGCGCTGCATCGAGCGCAGCTTGGCTTCGAGCACGACGAAATTGATCGGCTTGGTCAGGTAGTCGTCGGCGCCGGCATCGAGCCCTTCGACCAGGTTCTCGTCGCGGTTGAGCGCCGACAGGAAAATAACCGGCGTCCAGCGCTCCTGGCTCATCGCCTTGATCTGGCGGGCCGCCTCGAAGCCGTCCATGACAGGCATCATGATGTCGAGCAGGATCAGGTCGGGGCGGTCGGCGGCGAAGCGGCTGACCGCCTCGACGCCGTTTTCGGCGAGGATCACCTCATGACCGAGCTTTTTCAGGAAAACCTGGAGGATGTGCAGGTTGGTGCGATTGTCGTCGACGGCCAGCACCTTCATCTTGTTGCCCGGTGCCGTCATGGCCGCGCCTCGCGAATGCGGCGCCCGCAGGCGTCGCCCGAGGTCGCGCCGTGGCACTTTCTATCGTCGATGACGAGAACACGGGCATCAGTCATTTGTTTCCGCCATTCCCCCGGCAATCCTGCGTTGAAAATCGGCCGGCTATCCCGTAGCCGCCTGCCTCGCGGGCGGGGCCTATCCTATCATGGCGGCGTTGCACGGAGCTGGCCGGCGGCCGCCTCTTCCTGCTGCTGCAGCCGCCACATCCGCGCATACGGCCCGTCGGCGGCAAGCAGGCGGCCGTGGCTGCCGCGCTCGACGATCCGGCCGTCGTGCATGACCAGGATCTCGTCAGCGTTCATCACCGTCGACAGGCGATGGGCGATGATCAGCGTGGTGCGGCCGACGGCGACGCGTTCGAGCTGGCCCTGGATGGCGCGCTCGGTGGCCGAGTCCAGTGCCGAGGTGGCCTCGTCGAAAATCAGGATCGGCGGATTCTTGAGCAGGGTGCGGGCGATCGCCACGCGCTGCTTTTCGCCGCCGGACAGTTTCAGCCCGCGCTCGCCGACGCGCGTCTCGTAGCGTTGCGGCAGCGATTCTATGAAGTCGTGCAGCTGGGCGCTGCGGGCGGCGGCGATGACTTCCTCACGGCTGGCCTCGGGACGGCCGTACTGGATGTTGTAGAAGATGCTGTCGTTGAACAGCACCGTGTCCTGCGGCACGATGCCGATCGCCGCACGCAGGCTGCCCTGTTTCAGGCAGCGCAGATCGTGGCCGGCAATGCGGACGGCGCCGCCGCTGACGTCGTAGAAGCGGTATAGCAGGCGCGACAGCGTCGACTTGCCGGCGCCGGAGTGGCCGACGACGGCGATGGTGCGGCCGGCCGGGATGCGGAAGCTGACCTCCTTGAGGATCGGCCGCGCCGCCTCGTAGGCGAAGTCGACGCCGGCGAACTCGATATCCAGCGGCCCGCCCGGCAGGTCCACCGCGTCGGGGGCATCGGCGATTTCGCGATGCTCCTTGAGCAGGTTGAACATCCGTTCGATGTCGGTCAGCGCCTGGCGGATTTCGCGGTAGACGATGCCGAGGAAATTGAGCGGCATGTAGAGCTGGATCAGGAAGGCGTTGACCAGCACCAGGTCGCCGATGCTCATGCGGCCGGCGACGACGCCGGCGGCGGCGCGCCACATCATGGCCGTGACGCCGAGCGCGATGATCGCCTGCTGACCGAGGTTGAGGATGGCCAGCGTCTTCTGGCTGCGCGTCGCGGCCTCTTCCCACTTGAGCATCTGCTCGTCGTAGCGGCGCGCTTCCCAGGCCTCGTTGTTGAAATACTTGACCGTCTCGTAATTGAGCAGGCTGTCGATGGCGCGGGTATTGGCCGCCGAATCGGTTTCATTGACCTGGCGGCGGATGTCGATGCGCCAGTTGCTGACCTTGACCGTGAACACGATGTAGGCACCCAGCGAGACCAGCGTGATCAGCACGAAGCCGCTGTCGTACTTGACGAACAGCACGCCGAGCACCAGCCCGATCTCGACCAGGGTCGGCAGGATCGAATACAGGGTGTAGGAAATCAGGCTCGAGATCGAGCGGCTGCCGCGCTCGATGTCGCGCGAAACGCCGCCGGTCTGGCGTTCGAGATGAAAGCGCAGGCTCAGCGCATGCAGGTGGCCGAACACTTCCAGCGCCACCTGGCGCACGGCGCACTGGGTGACGCGGGCGAACAGCATCTCGCGCAGTTCGGTGAACAGCGACGTCGAGAAGCGCAGCGCGCCATAGAGCAACAGCAGCAGCACCGGCAGCGCCAGCACCTGCTGCGCCGGCGCCAGGTCGTCGATCATTTCCTTGAACACCAGCGGCACGCCGACCGTGGCGACCTTGGCGCCGACCAGGCAGCCGAGGGCCAGCACGACGCGCAGGCGGTAGCGCCACAGGTAGGGGAACAGGGTACGCAGGGTCAGCCAGACGTGCGACTCGGCGAGCGGCTGGCCGGCGGGTGGTTTGGGAAGGGCGGAGGCGCGGCGCATGGCGGGCGGGGAAACGGGCGGTGCGCCAGTATATGAAAACTGGCCGCTTTCCGGGAAAATCCCCATTTTGTTCGCCAACTGGAACCGCTCATGGCCGAAGAACCCTGCCTGCTCCCGAACCGTCATGCGACGCTGCGCCTGGTGCCGATGCCGGCCGACCTCAACCAGAACGGCGATGTCTTCGGCGGCTGGGTCATGGCCCAGGTGGACGTCGCCGGCGCCATTCCCGCGATGCGTCTGGCCCGCGGTCGGGTGGCCACGGTCTCGGTCAATTCCTTCCAGTTCAAGCAGCCGGTCTCGGTCGGCGACATCGTCAGTCTCTATGCCGAGATCGTCAAAGTGGGCAACACCTCGATCACCGTCCGGGTCGAGGTTTATGCCGAGCGCAACTATGCCGCGCCGATCATCGTCAAGGTCACCGAAGCCGAATTGACCTATGTCGCGATCGACGCGAATGGCAACAAACGCCCGGTTCCGGCCGAAATGCCCGGCGAAATGGAATAGAATCGCGCGGTTACCCAAAATACTCCGCCTTCGAGGAACGAAGCAATGAATTCACTGACGCTGCGCGCGTTGCCGGCCATCCTGCTGGCCGCCCTTTCCAGCGCCGCTGCCGCCGCCGGCTTCCAGAACTGGGAGCAGAATGCCGCCGACCTGGGCAGCGCCCATGCCGGCTCTGCCGCCGTCGCCGATACGGCGGCCGGCCTGTACTACAACCCGGCCGGCCTGACGCGGCTCGACGGTGTGCATATCTCCGCCGGCCTTACCGGTCTGCGGCCCATCGTCGAATTCGACAACGGCGGCTCGAACGGCCCGGCCCTCGGGCTCGGCAATGGCGGCGATGCCGGCCGCTGGCTGGCACTCCCGAACGCCAGCATGAGCTGGCGCATCGCTCCCGACCTGGCGATCGGCTTCGGCATCACCACCCCGTTCGGCCTCGATCTCGACTACGACAACGCCAACTGGATCGGCCGCGTGCATGCGCAAAGTGCCGAGATCAGCACCGTCAACTACAACCCGGCGCTCGCCTACCGCGTCAGCGAACGCCTGTCGCTCGGCATCGGCCTCAACTACCAGCGCATCGACCTCGATCTGGCCAGCGCCGGCCTTCGCCTCAAAGGCGACGACGGCAGCTGGGGCTGGAATGCCGGGGCGCTGTTCACGCTGTCGCCGGCCATGCGCGTCGGCCTCTCCTACCGCTCGGCCATCGACCACGAACTCGATGGCAGCGCCAACGGCCAGGCGGCCCGCGCCGACCTCACCCTGCCCGATACCGCCATCCTGTCGGTCTGGCAGCAGGTCTCCGACCGCTGGGAAGCCATGGGCGACCTCTCCTACACGCGCTGGAACCGGCTCAAGCAACTGGCTTTCGTCGATCGCCACAGCGGCATGCTGCTCGTCGCCGAACCCTTCCGTTACGACAATTCCTGGCGCCTCGCCTGGGGCGCCGCCTACCGGGTCAGTGACGGCTTCAAGCTGAAATTCGGTTTTGCCTGGGAGCGCAGTCCGATCGGCGATAGCGGCCGCACCGCTTACCTGCCGGAAGAGGACAGTTTGCGCCTGTCGCTCGGCGGACAGTGGCTGTTCGGCCGCCTGGGCCGCCTCGATGCCGGCTACTCCTACCAGTTCAGCAAGGACCCGAAGATCGCCCAGTACCGGAACGCCGGCGGTGCCAACCTGCTGCGCGGCGACTACGAGACGGGCAGCCATACGGTCGGCGCCCAGTATTCGCTCGGATTCTAGGTCGGCACGGTGGATCTCGGCGGCTTGACGCTCGGCGTGCGCGAAGGCGTGATCGTGTTGATCACGCTGGTCGCCGCCTATATCGTCGTCGTGCTGCTGCGCATGCTCGGCCTGCGCCGGCGGCCGCCGGCGCGAACCGAGCCAAGCGTGCCGCCGCCAGTTGCCGCCGCCCCGGCGGTCCCGGAGCCGCCGGCAAGCGAACCGGAGAGGCCGGCCCCCTCCGTCACTGTGACGCCGCCGCGCGACGAACGTCCCGGCCGCGGCGCCGAGGAATTCGAACGCCAGCGCCTGGAGCAGGAAGTCTTTCAACTGCGCGACGAGGTCGACGCCCTGCGCGGCGAACTGGCCGCGCTGCGCCAGGACATGCAACAGGAACTGGCGCACCTGCAGGCCGCCCAGGCGGTGTCGCCGATCTACGGTGACGCCATGCAGATGGCAGCGGCCGGTTACGACCCGGCAGTGATCGCC
>DASUZG010000464.1:0-4698 GCA_036376995.1 Azonexus sp.
CGGCACGCCGATCAGGAGGCAAATCAGCACTGCCAGCCCGCAATATAGGAAGGAGTTGATAATGAACTTCGGCGTTTCGATGGAGACGCGCTCGAAGGACTGCATGGTGTATTCCACTGGGAATGGCGTCAACGACCAGCCGCGGCCGAACGCCGCCAGCGTCACGCCGATGTGCGGCAGGAATGAGATGAACATCAGAGTGCCAAGAAACGCCACCACCAGCCA
This sequence comes from Azonexus sp., assembly GCA_036376995.1. Taxonomy (GTDB): domain Bacteria; phylum Pseudomonadota; class Gammaproteobacteria; order Burkholderiales; family Rhodocyclaceae; genus Azonexus. Next base: position 226 of record DASUZG010000464.1, read on the forward strand.
GCGCTTTGTCGGGCTCAGGTGGCGCCGCTCCACCTTCGAGTAAGCCAGCGAGCTGTAATCCTTGATCGCCACATACTGCCGTGCCACCAGCACGAATACGATGGCGAGCACCACCAGCAGCGCCGAGATCACGATACCCATGCGGAACAGCCGCCGGTCGACGAACTGCACGATGTTAAGGTACGCCTGCGACGCCAGCAGGTCATGCACACCCACCACCAGCGGCGTAATGAAGTCCGCGAAGGTCCAGATAAACACCAGCAGCGCGCCCGAGATGTAGCCCGGCGTGGTCAGCGGAAAGGTAATGTCCCAGAAGCGGCGCCAGCCGCTCGCCCCGACGCCCTCGGCGGCTTCTTCCAATGACGGATCGACCTTGGACAGCGCATCGAGGATGGAGAGCGTGATCATCGGGAACAGGTGCAGCGTTTCCACCAGCACCACGCCGTGCAGGCCATACATGAAATTGATCGGATGCTCTAGGCCAACGTAGTCCATCAACAGCACGTTCACCGTACCCGCGCGGCCGAGGATGAACACAAAACCAAGCACGCCGACCAGCGGCGGCATGATCAGCGGCAGCATGGTGAGATAGGAAAAAAGGTTACGGCCGGGGAATTCGTAGCGGATCAGCAGATAGGCCACGGCGATGCCGACCACCGAGGTGGTGAGCACGGTGATCGCGCCCAGCAGCAGCGATCTCCATAATGAGCGCAGGTAAAAACCATCGGTGAAGAACTCGATGAAATTGGCCGCGGTGAGCTGCCCCGCCTCGTTGGTGAACGCGTCATAGAAAATGCGCGTCAGCGGAAACAGCACGAACAGGATCAGGAAGGCCCAGATCAGCAAAAAACCCATAACGGCGATCGCTGGCGTGCGCACGCCTTTTACGGTTGCCGAGGCGGAAACGGTGGTGGCAGTGTTCATTGCCGGGTCTACTCCGCAGGGATGGCGTAGCCGGCGCTGGCCGGAAAACTGAGTGTGACCGTGGTGCCCATCGAGTATGGCTGGTGATGCCACGGGTCGCGGATATCAGCCTTGATAATCGCGCCCGTCGCCGGATCGCCGCCGGTGTCTACGTCATAACGCAGCGTATTGCCCAGGTAGGCGGCGAAGGCGATCTGTCCTTTGAAATGGTTATGGTCTGCGACGCTGGCACCGTCGATGGCGATGTTTTCCGGGCGCACGCAGATGACGCACTTAGACCCGCCGGACAGCCGCTTGTCGGGTATGGCGCTAATGGTGCCCAGCCGGGTATCGCACACCGCGCTTTTGTGCTGCGGTTGGATTTCGCGCACGGTCCCGTCGATCAGGTTGTTGGTGCCGATGAAATCGGCGACAAAACGTGACGCAGAGCGTTCGTATAACTCCTTCGGCGGCCCGATCTGCAACACCCGGCCCTGGTTGAACACCGCGATGCGGTCGGACGAGGCCAGCGCCTCTTCCTGATCGTGGGTGACGTAGATGGTGGTGATGCCGAGCTGTTGCTGCAACTTGCGAATTTCGGCGCGCACCTGCACGCGAATCTTGGCATCCAGGTTCGACAGCGGCTCATCGAGCAACAGAATGTCCGGGTTTAACACCAGCGCGCGCGCCAGCGCCACGCGCTGTTGTTGGCCTCCGGAAAGCTGCCCTGGGTATCGGTGTTCCAGCTCGGTGAGCTTGACGTTTTCCAGCACCACGCGGATGCGTTCGGCAATTTCCGCGCGCGGGATTTTGCGTAGCTTCAGACCATAGGCGACGTTTTCGTACACCGTCATGTGCGGCCACAGCGCGTAATTCTGAAATACCATGCCGATGCCGCGCTCGTGCGCCGGCACCTGGTTCATCAGCCGCTCGTTAAAGCGGATTTCGCCCTGATCGGCGTTATAAAAACCGGCAATCAGCCGCAGCAGCGTGGTCTTGCCGCAGCCGGAAGGTCCGAGCAGCGTAAACAACTCGCCTTCCTCGATGGCGAGGGTCACGTCGGCAACCGCGGCCATCTGCCCGAATTTTTTTATGAGATTTCTGACCGCGATGCGCATGGCGGGGCCACGTGGTTCGGGTTATCGGGTATTAGTACTTTTTCTTCAAGTCCTCCAAAACCGATTCGATATCCTTGCGGAACTGCTCGTTGACCTCGTTGTAGCGCGCCTGTGCCTTGTCGTCGTCATAAATGTTGGTGACTTCACGATCGAAGTACGAGCGCACGCCGCCGGTAAATTCGACTGCTTTTTCGGCATCGGAGCCCGGTTTGCCGGTCACGCGGTATTTGGGCGTGAGCGGAAACAGCCCGCGCTCCATGAAGATGCGCTGGCCGCGCTCGGTGAGCAGAAACTCGACAAACGCGCGCGCCGCCTGCGGGTTACGCGCACCCGCGAGTATCGCCATCGGCTCCGGGGTAATCCATGCGGTCGGGGGCGCGACGAAGCGGATGTCGAAACCGGCAAGCCGTTCCTCGAACGCCATATAGCTGGGCACGGCAAAGCCGACGGCGAATTCGCCCTTGGCGACCACCGCCGGCACGTCGCGGCTGCGGGCGGTAAACAACCCCGTATTGGCAGCCAAACGTTTCAGCCACTCCCAGCCTTTGTCGTCGCCATACTTTTGCAGTATGACTTCGTAGGTGGCGTGACTGCTGCTGGAGCGGCTGGGCGCACACTGCGCTACATGGCCGCGCAGTTTCGGATTGAGCAGATCGTCCCAGTCCTTGAGGGGTGGCACGCCGAAACGTTGCAGCAGTTTCGGGTGATACACCAGGCCGTACGGTTCCAGTGCAGTGCCGGTCCAAAAGCCCTTGGGATCCTTGAGATAGATCGGTTTGGGCTTGCCGATCGTCGCCGGTATCGCGTCGATCGCTGCCTTGGGTAAGTTCAGCGGTGCAATCAGTTTTTGTTCGGCGAGCTTGTCGAACAGCGCGCTTTCGCCACCCCAGAAAATATCCACTTCCGGCCGACCTTTCCATTCGACAATACGCCCGTAGGCCACGGGCGTGCCGGCAGCCAGCGCACTGGTCTTCACGCTGATCTTCCAGCGTTCTTTGGCGTATTTCGCGAACTCTTCCAGCGCGGCGTCGTGGATGAACTTGGATACCGGTGTGATCAGGCTCAGTTCGGCCTCGATCGTATTGGTTGTCTGCGCCCATGCCGGCGCCGCTAGTGCACCGAGCGCGGCCAACGATCCTTTCAGGAATGTTCTGCGTTGAATCATATGCCCTCCGTTAGATTGATGTCAGTAGCACATCTCAGAAAAAACATCATCAGCGAACCCAGTCACTGGAACCGTTGACCCGATTCACCAGCGCCGCTAGGCGGCGGCAGTTCCATGCCGCAAGGGTGGGCGAACAGTTCGGCGTGTATAGGAATTCAGAAGGTCGCCTATGTTCGCGCTTCGAGCAACGCGTCGGCCAGCTCCGCGAAGCCCGCGCCGCCTTCGGCCCGTGTCACCCAGCTCGGCGGGTTGCGCAAGCCAGGCAGGAAGCGGCGCACATTCGCCACCCCTACAGCGTTCAGGAAATAACTGAACATCGGCTCGTCATTGGGGCTGTCGCCGACAAAGACGGTGTTGTCCCGCGCCCTGTCCAATTCGACGCCAAAAACCTCGGCGAACAGCCGCTTAGTCATCGCCAGCTTGTCGTAATCGCCGAACCAGCCATTGACGTGGATCGAGCTTGCCTTGGCCGTGGCGCCGGCGGCGCGGAAAAGGGCCAAGATGCGCTCCACCGCCTCCGGCCCCAAGGGCGGCACGTCCTCGCAATAGTCGATGGCGAGGTCGGCCTCGCGATAGGGCTGGTCGGACGCCAGCGCCGTTCCCGGCACCTCGCGCAAGATGCGTCGGCCCAGCGTCTTGAGCCGCGCGCGATCGGCAGCGCGCGCCGCCTCGTCGCGCCAGAAGCGCCGTTCCATGCGGCCTCGAGCGGCGTCGTAGCGCATGTAGCAGGCGCCGTTTTCCCCGACCACGGCGCTCACCGGCCACTGGCGGGCGATCATGTCGCACCATCCCGCCGGACGGCCGGTGACGATGACGACGGTCATTCCCGCGGCGCTCAAGGCGTCCAGCGCCCGATAGGCCTTGGCGCCGAGACGGCCGCCGTCGGTCAGGGTGTCGTCGATATCGGTCAGCACATGGCGCACCGCCCGCCGGGCGTCGCGCGGAAACTCAACCAGCGGCCGCATGTGCGTCATATGACTTCGCCCCGCTGTTTGTAGCCGCAAACAACCGCGAACTTGGGTGCCGCTTGGCCCAGATCCACCGGTGCCGCGCCAGCCGAGTGGGCGACGTCCCACAACAGCATGGCCCCCACCGCGTGCACCCAGCACGTGACGCAGTTCATGTCGTGCATGCGGCCGCTGCAATAATCGCCATGGGGGAACACGACGCAGGCCGTATCTTTGCCGATCGTGCCGGCGATGGCGCCGGCCTCGGCGCGACGCATTTGGCGCTCACCACACAGGTCGGCCACGCTTTCGGCGGCATAAAGGTCGGTCGGGAAACTAT
>DASUZG010000465.1:0-3857 GCA_036376995.1 Azonexus sp.
GTCGTGGTCCGCGACATGGATGCCTACCAGGACCTGCTGCTCAACCGCATCACCCGCATTACCGGCGTCACCGGCGTGCATACCAGCTTCGTGCTGCGCAAGGTGGTGGATCGCAACGTGCTTCCGGTGCGGGAGGGCTGATAGCTTTTTTCCGGCCGGGTCATGGTGTTTTTCTGGGACAATATCCATGTCAATTGCGAAAAACCAGCCATGAAGGCGCACGAAGCGAATCAGGGAGCATTGAGACAAAGCGCGGCGGGCGCGGGGGCGCAAGCCCATGCCGTTCCGGCCTTGCGCAGCATGCTGTTTCGCCTGCTGCTGGTGGCCTTGCTGCCGGGGGTTCTCGGAGCGGCGCTCGTGCTCTACGTCACCTATCAGAACGACCGGGCGCAGAACCAGCAGGCCACGATCCAGACGGCACGCGCGCTGGTTCAGGCGGTCGATGCCGAGTTGCTGAAGGTGCAGACGGCGGCCATGGTGCTGTCCAAGTCCGGCAACCTGACGCGCCGCGATTTCCCGGCTTTCTACCGGCAGGCCAAGGAAGTCGCCCAACTGACGCCGGGCGTGACCAATTTCGTCATTTCCGACCGCAGCGGCCAGCAACTGCTCAATACCGCGCGCCCCTTGGGCAGCCCGCTGCCCAAGCATGGCAATCCGGAAGCCTTGCACCACGTTTTCGCCACCGGCAAGCCGATCCATTCCGACATTTTTATCGGTTCCGTACTGCAAAAGCCGGTGGTGGCCATCAATGTGCCGGTATTCATCGATGGCGAAGTCACCTACGACCTCAGCGTCGGGGTGCTGCCCGAGCATTTCGGCGGGCTGCTGCGGGCGGTCGGCCTGCCGCCCAACTGGGTGCTGGCGGTGTTCGACTCGCAGGGCGTGGTCGCCGCGCGCACCCATTCGCCGGAAAAATTCGTCGGCCAGAAGGCCGTGCCGGCCGTGGTCAAGGGCATCGCCGAGAAGCAGGAAGGCGTGGTCGAGACCAGGACGCTGGAAGGCACGCCGGCGGTCGTGGTGTTCAGCCGCTCGCCGGTGTCGAAATGGAGCGTCGGCATCGGCATGCCGCAGGAAATCTTCGAGGCGCCGCTGCGCCAGCGCTTCCTGTTTCTGGTCGGCATCGTCGCGCTGCTGGCGGTCATCGGGATCGTCTGGGCCACCCGGCTCGGTAGCCGGATTGCCCGCTCGGTGCGCGGCCTGGTCGCGCCGGCCCTGGCCATCGGCGACGGCGGCAGAGTCGTCATGCCGGCGCCGGAATTCAAGGAGGCGGCCGAGGTGGCCGGCGCCCTCGACACGGCGGCGGCCCTGCTGGCCCGGCGCACCGCCGAACTGGAGCGGGCGCGTCGCGAGGCCGAGGCGGCCAATGTCGCCAAGAGCGCCTTCATCGCCAACATGAGCCACGAGATTCGCACGCCGCTCAATGCCATCACCGGCATGGGCTACCTGATCCGGCGCAGCGGCGTCTCGGACGAGCAGGCCGGGCGCCTCGACAAGATCGACATGGCCAGCCAGCATCTGGCCCAGATCATCAACGACATTCTCGACCTGTCCAAGATCGAGGCCGGCAAATTCACGCTGGAAGAAACCGACGTCAGCCTCGAGGCGATCGTGGCCAATGTCATCTCGATGCTCGGCGAACGGGCGCAGGCCAAGCAGCTGCGCCTGCTCAGCGACGTGCAGCCGGTGCCCGGCCGGCTGCTCGGCGATGCCACCCGCCTGCAGCAGGCGTTGCTCAACTACGCTGGCAATGCCATCAAATTCACCGAGGCTGGCCACGTCATCCTGCGTGTTCGGGGTGACCAGGCCGATGGCAATGAAGTCTGCCTGCGCTTCGAGGTCGAGGACACTGGCATCGGCATCGAGCCGGCGGTGCAGGAAAAGCTGTTTTCCGTCTTCGAGCAGGCCGACAACTCGACCAGCCGCCAGTTCGGCGGCACCGGCCTCGGCCTGTCCATCACCCGCAAGCTGGCCGGCCTGATGGGCGGGGCGGCCGGCGTCACCAGCACGCCCGGCGTCGGCAGCACTTTCTGGTTCACCGCCCGCCTGCGGCTCGGGGCGGCGGCGGCTCCACCGCCACCGGCGCCGGAAGGCGCGGCCGAGCGCATCCTGGCCCGCGACTATCGCAGCAGCCGGATCCTGCTGGTCGAGGACGAAATCATCAACCGCGAGGTGGCGCTCAGCCTGCTCAGCGACGCCGGCCTGCAGGTGGATGTCGCCGTCGATGGGCTGGAGGCCGTCGACCGGGTCGGCCAGCAGCCCTACGACCTGATCCTGATGGACATGCAGATGCCGCGCATGGACGGCCTCGAAGCGACGCGGCGCATCCGCCAGCTGCCGGGCGGGGACGCGGTGCCGATCCTGGCCATGACGGCCAATGCCTTCGTCGAGGACAAGGCGCGCTGCTACGCTGCGGGGATGAACGACTTCATCGCCAAGCCGGTCGATCCCGACCTGTTGTTCTCGACCCTGCTGCAATGGCTGGCCATCCGCGCGACGGCGGCCGGGACGGTTGAAGGCGTATAATCCGCAGCGGAAAGTCGGCCAGGCAATCGCTGCGTGCGCAAGCACGGGGAGGAAAGTCCGGGCTCCGCAGGGCAGGATGCCAGCTAACGGCTGGGCGCCATAAGCCGCAAGGCCAAAGCGACGGAAAGTGCAACAGAGAACAGACCGCCGATGGCGTCGCAAGACGCACAGGTAAGGGTGAAACGGCGAGGTAAGAGCTCACCGCGTCCACGGTAACGGCGGACGGCACGGCAAACCCCATCCGGAGCAAGACCAAATAGGGAAGCATGGGCGTGGCCCGCGCTGCTTCCGGGTAGGTTGCTTGAGCCTGCCGGCAACGGCAGGCCTAGAGGAATGATTGCCGAACCTCGCAAGAGGGGAACAGAACCCGGCTTATCGGCCGGCTTTCCAATTTTGTACGGCCGTTTCACGCTGATCCGGGGGACGGCCGCGCCGGGCGCCGCCGGCGGCTCAATCGACCCGGAAGGGCAGGAACTGCGAGTTGATACGGTCGTAGCTGGCGTTCAGCTTGATCTTTTCCAGCGCCTTGTCGAGCGGCGCCTTGAGTTCCGGGCGCTTGGGCGAAATGCCGAAGGCCGCGTTGCTGTCCAGTTCGGCCACCTTGAGCACGTTCATCTGGACGCCCAGTTTGAGGAAGTCCGGGTTGCCCTGCAGATTGAGACTGGTCATCAGGGGCACGATGCAGGCCTGGGTCACGCCGGCGCGCAATTGCTCGAGGATTTCGAGATCCGTTTGCGCCCCGATGTAATCCCAGCCTTGCGCCTTGACGTAGCGCTCCTGCGCCGAGCCCTTGAAGACCGACAGGCGCACGCCGGGCTGCCCGGGTTGGGCGCCGGAACGGGAAAACAGCACGGTCAAGGAACGATAGACCGGCCGGGAAAAGCCGATCCGTTGGCGGCGTTCCGGCGTATTGAGCAGGCCGACCGCGGCAACGTCGAAATGGCCGGCCGCCAGGTCGTCGATCAGGTGCTCCAGGCGCCGCACCTCGAAATCGCATTTCGCCGCCATTTCGGCGCACAGGGCACGCATCACGCCGATGCTGAAACCGGTCAGTTGCCCGCTGCTGTCGCGAAAGCCCAGGGGGGGCGCATCGTCGAGCACCGCCACCTTGAGGCGCATGGGCTCGGCGGCAGCCGGCGCCGCGCCGGCCAGCAGCAGCGGCAACAGGCCGGCGAGCAGGAAAAGCCGAAAAGCCAATGATTTTAGCATAAAAGGCGAATATTTGATTTGCACAAGAGTATCAACAGTTGGCCAGGAAAGACAAACGACGAAGGACGAGGGCAAGAGCGGGTTGCTTCATCAAGCTGACAAGCGATGCTTGACCGGCAACGGTC
>DASUZG010000466.1:0-6077 GCA_036376995.1 Azonexus sp.
CCAAGTAAGTGCTCATGATCGACGACCTGCGCCAGGAACCCGGCAAGAAGTACGCCCTGCTCCTCACCTTCCTGGTGCATGGGCTGCTGGTTGCCGCGCTGTTCCTCGGCGTGCAGTGGAAACGCAGCAAGCCGGAAGCGATGGAAGTCGAACTGTGGTCGCCGATGCCGCAGCCGGCGAAGGTTTTGCCGCCGCCGCCGCCTCCGCCACCGGAGCCGGAACCGGTCGTGAAGCCGGAACCGAAGCCGCAGCCCAAGGTCGAGCCGAAGCCCGAGCCACCGAAAAGGCCGGATATCGTGCTCAAGGAAGAAAAGAAGAAGCCGGAGCCGAAGAAACCGGAGCCGAAGCCCGAACCCAAGCCCGAGCCGAAGAAGCCGGAAGCCAAGCCGGAACCGAAACCGCCGCCGCCGGATCCGTTCAAGGAAATGCTCGAGCGCGAGGAGCGGCAGCGTCACGCCGCCAACACCCAGGCCAAGCTGGCCGCCCAGGCCGAAGCCGAGCAGCGCGCCTCGGCCAGCAAGCGCGGTTTGGCCGACTACGCCAGCAAGATCCGCGGCAAGGTGCGCGGCAATATCGTGCTGCCGCCGGGCATCGTCGGCAATCCGGAAGCGGTGTTCGACATCACCCAGCTGCCGACCGGCGAAGTGCTGGCCGTGCGCCTGAAACGCTCGAGCGGCAACCCGGCGCTCGATGCCGCCATCGAACGGGCGATCCTGAAGTCCTCGCCGTTGCCGAAACCGGACGATCCATCGTTGTTCCAGCGTACGCTGGAAATCAAATACCGCCCGGTTGAAGAGTAAAATCCCGCAAAATTTGTCGAGACTGACCCTCATGCACTCAATTTCCCGCCGTTTGTTCCTGATTTGTGGCCTGTTGGCCGCCACGGTGACGCACGCGCAGCTGTCGATCGAAATCACCGGCGCCGGCGCCAACCGGATTCCCGTCGCCATTGCCGATTTCGCCGGCGACGGTGCGGCCGCCCGGGTCATCACCGCGACGGTGCGCGCCGACCTGGAGCGCAGCGGCCTGTTCAAGCTGGTCGAACCCAACGGCGCCGTTCTCGACGAAAACTCGCCGGTCAACCACGCCGAGTGGAAGGGCCGCGGCGCCGATGCGCTGGTCGCCGGCAGCGTCACGCGTGCCGCCGATGGCCGTCTGGAAGCGCGCTTCCGTCTCTACGACAACTTGAAGGCCGTGTCCCTGGGCGGTGCCGCCTACGTCACCGGCAACGACCAGCTGCGCACCGCCGGCCATCGCATCGCCGATTTCATCTACGAGAAGCTGACCGGCGAGAAGGGCGTGTTCTCGACCCGTATCGCCTACGTGGTCAAGGCCCGCGGCCAGTTCCTGCTGCAGATCGCCGATGCCGACGGCCAGGGCGCCGCCACCGCGCTGACCTCGACCGAGCCGATCATCTCGCCGACCTGGTCGCCGGACGGCACCAAGCTCGCCTACGTCTCCTTCGAGAAGAAGAAGCCGATCGTCTACGTCCATTCGCTGGCTTCCGGGCGCCGCCATATCGTCGCCAACCAGAAGGGTTCGAACTCCGCGCCGGCCTGGTCGCCGGACGGCAACCGGCTGGCCGTGGTGCTCTCCAAGGACGGCAATTCGCAGATCTATCTGGTCAATGCCGACGGCAGCGGCGCGCCGCAGCGCATTGGCGCCTCGGCTGGCATCGACACCGAGCCGCGCTTCGCGCCGGACGGCAGCATCTACTTCACCTCCGACCGTGGCGGCAGCCCGCAGATCTACCGCATGGCCGCCGGCGGCGGCGATCTGCAGCGCGTTTCCTTCGAAGGCAGCTACAACGTCTCGCCGCGCCCGTCGGCCGACGGCAAGTCGCTGGCCTTCATCACCCGCCGCGAAGGCCGCTTCCAGCTCGCCGTGATGGACCTGGCCAGCCGCCAGGTCCAGGTGCTGACCGATTCCCACAAGGACGAATCACCCAGTTTCGCCCCCAACAGCCGCATGATCCTGATCGCCACCGAGATCGGTGGGCGCGGCGTGTTGTCCGCCGTGTCCAGCGATGGCCGGATCAAGCAGCGTCTGTCGGTTGCCGCCGGCGACGTGCGCGAGCCGGCCTGGGGCCCCTTCTCGAAGTAAAACCCTAATGGAGTAACCATGAACAAGCTGATCCTTCCCGCTCTTCTGTCCGCCCTGATTCTCGGCTGCAGCACCACGCCGCTGCCGGAAGACGGCACCGGCGGCGCGCCGGTCGAGTCGCGCAGCGGGGCCGTGGCTCCGGTCGTCGCCGGCGATCTCGACGCCAGCGGCCTGCCGCGCGTGCTGACCGATCCGAAGAGCAAGCTGTCGCAGCGCAGCATCTACTTTGATCTGGACCGCTACGAGATCAAGGGCGAGTATCAGGATCTGGTCGCCGCCCACGCCAAGTATCTGGTCGACAACCGCGGCTTCAAGGTGCTGATCCAGGGCAATACCGACGAGCGCGGCAGCCGCGAATACAACCTGTCGCTCGGCCAGAAGCGTGCCGACGCCGTCAAGCGCTCGCTGGTGCTGCTCGGCGCCAAGGAAGAGCAGGTCGAATCGGTCAGCCTCGGCGAGGAAAAGCCGAAGAACGCCGGCAGCGGTGAAGCCGCCTGGGCCGAAAACCGTCGCGCCGACATCCTCTACCGGGCTGCCGACGGTCGCGGCGAGTTCTAAGCATGCGCCGGCTCCGCATCGCGCTGATGCTGCTGGCCGCCCTGGGCGTCACCCACGCCCGGGCCGGCATGTTCGACGACGACGAGGCGCGGCGTCAGATTGCCGACCTGCGCATCAAGAGCGAGGCGCGGGCCGACCAGCAGGCACGGGCCCAGCTCGAGCTGCAGGCCCTGATCCAGCGCCAGGCGGACGAGATCGCCCGCCTGCGCGGTCAGGTCGAAACCCTGGGCTATGAGCTGGAAACGGCCAAGAAACGCCAGCAGGACTTCTATCTCGATCTCGACAGCCGGCTGCGCAAGTTCGAGGCGCCGGGCACGGCGGCCACCAGTGCGGCCGAACCGGCCACCGGCCAGGCCGCCGCCGCGCCGGCCGGGGATGCCGCGGCCGAGGGCCGCGACTACGAAGCTGCCCTCGGCCATTTCAAGGCCGGGCGCTACAAGGAGGCGGTGAGCGCCTTCTCCGCCTTCGTGCAGAAATACCCGGCCTCCAGCCTGGCGCCCAACGCCCAGTACTGGCTGGGCAATGCCTGGTACGCGCAGCGCAACTGCAGCAAGGCGATCGAAGCGCAGACCGTGGTCACCACCAAGTATGCCGACAGCCCCAAGGCGGCCGACGCCTGGCTGGCCATCGCCACCTGCCAGAAGGAACTGGGCAACCAGAAGGCCGCCAAGCGGACGCTGGAAACGGTGATCACGGCCTACCCCGGCACCCCGGCGGCCGAGACGGCCAAGCAGCGGTTGAAACAGTAATTGGCCCTGCGTCTGACCGAAATCTTCTTCTCCCTGCAGGGAGAAGCCTCGCGCGTCGGCCTGCCGACCGTGTTCGTGCGCCTGACCGGCTGCCCGTTGCGCTGCGTCTGGTGCGACACGACCTATAGCTTCACCGGCGGCGAGCCCTCCGACATCGCCGCCGTGCTGGCTGAAGTCGGCCGCCACCCGGCGCGCCAGGTCTGCGTCACCGGCGGCGAGCCGCTGGCGCAGAAGGATTGCCTGCCGTTGCTGACGGCGCTGTGCGATGCCGGCTACGACGTGTCGCTGGAAACTTCCGGCGCCCTCGACATCGCTGCGGTCGATCCGCGCGTCGCGCGGATCATGGACCTGAAGGCGCCGGATTCCGGCGAATGCGCGCGCAACCGCTGGGAAAACCTGGCTTTCCTGAACGCCCGCGACGAAATCAAGATCATCGTCGCTTCGCGCGCCGATTACGAGTGGGCGCGCGCCGCCATCGCCGAGCACCGCCTCGACGCGCTGTGCCCGGTGCTGCTGTCGCCGGCCCAGGGGCTGATCGAACCGGTGGCGCTGGCCGAATGGATTCTCGCCGACGGGCTGAACGTCCGCTTCCAGATGCAGTTGCACAAAGTGCTTTGGGGTAACATCAAGGGAAAATAACGGGGAGACTTCCATGGCCAGCAACCGCCGCCAGTTCACGCGCATTCCCTTCCAGGCGCAAGCCAGCCTGTTTCTGGCCAGCGGCGAATACAAGGTCGACATCGTCGACCTGTCGCTCAAAGGCGCCCTGGTCCGCCCGCAGGACCCGCTCTACGTCACCGTCGGCAGCAACGGCGTGCTCAAGGTGCGGCTCGACAAGGCGGCGACCGGCATCCGCATGGAAGTGACCGTCGTCCATCACCAGGGCAAGAGCTACGGCCTCGCCTGCCGCGAGATCGACCTCGACAGCGTCACCCACCTGCGCCGGCTGGTGGCCCTCAATCTCGGTGACGAAGCCTTGCTCGAACGCGAAATCCGGCTGCTGGTCGGTTCCTGAGTTCACACTGGCGAATCATTGCTTGCCAGTTTTCATAATTAGTCGTGATAATCGCATTATTGTTATGCCGTAGTGTTGCCGCGGCCGGCTGATCGGCTCCGGTGGCAACTGCGGGCCGCTGTCGACCGGACGCTTTTTCGGGTTTGCCCGCTGCGGGCTTCCAGCCCCCGGCGGTTTTCAACCAGTCATCTGCGATGCCCCAGGATCACGACTCTCCGCTGTTCTGTTGCTCGGCCGACATCCACGTCGCGCCCGGGGCCGCCCTGCCCGAGTTGTGCACGATCCAGTTCGCGATCCTCGAGAACGCCGATCACGCGATCATCGCCACCGACATCTCGGGCACCATCCTGTATTTCAATCCCGCCGCCCAGCAGATGCTCGGCTATGCCTGGCACGAAGTGGTCGGCCGGGCAACGCCGGAACTGTTCCACGCGCCCGACGAGGTCGCTGCCCGGGCCCGCCAGCTCGGCCGCGAAAACGATTCCGCCTTCGCCATCCTGGTCGGCCGGGTGGCCGCCGAAGGGCGCGACGAAGGCGAGTGGGTCTATGTCCGCAAGGACGGCTCGCGCCTGCATGTGCATCTGGCGATCACCGCCCTGCGCGATGCCGGCGGCACGCTGATCGGCTACCTCGGTATCGCCGCCGATATCAGCGAGCGCCTGCGCCTGGAGCAGGAGCTGCGGGTCGCGGCGATCGCCTTCGAGTCGCAGGCGGCGATCATGGTCACCGATGCCGAGCAGCGCATCCTGCGGGTCAACCAGGCCTTTTCCAAGCTGACCGGCTACAGCGCCGAGGAGTCGGTCGGCCAGTTGCCGAGCATGCTCAAATCCGGCCGCCAGGACCGCGCCTTCTATCAGGAGATGTGGCACCGGCTCCGGGAAACGGGGCACTGGCAGGGGGAAATCTGGAATCGCCGCAAGAGCGGCGAGGTGTATCCGGAATGGCTGACCATCAGCGCCGTCTATGACGCCGATGGGCAGCTCAGCAACTATGTCAGCACTTTCTCCGACATCAGCAACCTGAAGGTTGCCGAGTCGGAAATCCATCATCTGGCCTTCTACGATCCGCTGACCTCGCTGCCCAACCGCCGCCTGCTGCTCAACCGCCTCGACAAGGCCTGCCAGTCCGGCCGCCGCAGCGCCCAGTACGGTGCCCTGCTGTTCATCGACCTCGACCATTTCAAGACGCTCAACGACACGCTCGGCCACGACGTCGGCGACCGCCTGCTGATTGAGGTCGCCGGCCGCCTCAAGGGCTGCATCCGCGAAGGCGACACGGCGGCCCGCCAGGGCGGCGACGAGTTCGCGGTGATGCTCGATGAGCTGGGCAGCGAAGCGGCGGCTGCCGCCGTGCATGCCGAGAACGTGGCCGAGAAGATCCGCGGCGAGTTGCTGCGCCCCTACCGCCTGGCGGACGGCTCCGACCATTTTGGCTCGGCCAGCATCGGCATCAGCCTGTTCCACGGCCAGAACAAGAGCGTCGAGGCGCTGGTCCGCCAGGCCGACATCGCGCTGTACCGGGCCAAGGATGCCGGGCGCAACGCCATCCGCTTCTTCGACAACGCGATGCAGACCGCGCTCGACGAGCGGGCCGCCCTCGAATACGGCCTGCGCAGCGCGCTGGTGCGGGCCGAATTCCGCCTCGTCGTGCAG
>DASUZG010000467.1:0-2263 GCA_036376995.1 Azonexus sp.
CATTCCTCGGGGGGGATGATCAGCGGCAGCGGATCGAGCGCCCACGGCCGGTCGGACCCGCTGGGATCGGCATAGACGTTGTAGGTGACGCCGTTTTCCTGGATCCGGCGGTCGACAAAATCGAGCCGGCGGCGCATCTCGTCCGGCGCGACGGCGTCGAGATGGCTGAAGAACTGCCGCCAGTGGCCGCGCACGGCACCGTCGGCCGTCAACATCTCGTCGTAACGGCGGGTGCTGTGCGGATAGATTGCCAGGAGGGTACGGGCCATGCTGCCGGGGGAATTGTGCGAGTGGGCCGGTGACGGCCAACGGTCGCGGCCAGCCGGCCGCGACCCGCGGTCGGGAGGTTAGAAACGGCGCAAGTCTAGCGTAAACGGGTGCTCGGCGCTGACCACCGGGGCTGCCGTACGGACCGTGCCCGGCGTATGCCCGAAGCGGAAGAAGCGCGCCAGGCGGCGGCTTTCGGCCTCGAAGGCATTGACCGGGAAAGTCTCGAAACTGCGCCCGCCCGGGTGCGCCACGTGGTACTGGCAACCGCCCAGCGAGCGCTGCATCCAGGTGTCGACCAGGTCGAACACCAGCGGCGCCTGCACGCCGATGGTCGGATGCAGGCAGGCGGCCGGCTGCCAGGCGCGGTAGCGCACGCCGGCGACGAACTCGCCGTTGCTGCCGGTATTCTGCAGCGGCACCGGGACGCCGTTGCAGGTCAGCACGTAGCGGTCCGGCGCCATGCCGCGGACCTTGACCTGGACGCGCTCGACAGAGGAATCGACGTAGCGCACCGTGCTTCCGGCGCCGCCCTCCTCGCCCATCACGTGCCACGGCTCGAGCGCGTGGCGCAGCTCGAACTCGATGCCCTTGACGGCGAAATCGCCGTATTTCGGGAAGCGGAATTCGAAATGCGGGGCGAACCATTCCAACTTGAACGGATAGCCGGCCTGGTTCATTTCCTCGATCACGTCGCGGAAATCCTGCTCGGCGAAGAAGGGCAGCATGAAGCGGTCGTGCAGCTCGGTGCCCCAGCGCGTCAGCCGGGACGGGGCGTAGGGCGCCTCCCAGAAGCGGGCGATCAGGGCGCGCAGCAGCAGTTGCTGGGCCAGCGACATGCGGGCGTGCGGCGGCATTTCGAAGGCCCGCAGCTCAAGCAAACCGAGGCGCCCGGTCGGGCCGTCCGGCGAGTACAGCTTGTCGATGCAGAACTCGGCGCGGTGGGTGTTGCCGGTAACGTCGGTGAGCAGGTTGCGCAGGATGCGGTCGATCAGCCACGGCGGCACCGGGCTGCCCGCCGGCGGAATCTGCTTGAAGGCGATTTCCAGCTCGTAGAGGCTGTCGTTCCTCGCTTCATCGACGCGGGGCGCCTGGCTGGTCGGGCCGATGAATAGGCCGGAGAACAGGTAAGAGAGGCTCGGGTGGTTGTGCCAGTAGGCGATCAGGCTCTGCAGCAGGTCCGGTCGGCGCAGGAAGGGCGAATCGTTGGGCGTCGCCCCGCCCAACACGAAATGGTTGCCGCCGCCGGTGCCGGTGTGGCGGCCGTCGACCATGAACTTTTCGGTGGTCAGGCGCGATTGGTGCGCCGCCTCATAGAGATGCGTGGTCTGCTCGACCAGTTGCGCCCAGTTGCGGGCCGGGTGGATGTTCACCTCGATCACGCCGGGGTCGGGTGTGACGCGGAAATGCGTCAGGCGCGGATCGGCCGGCGGCTCGTAGCCTTCGAGGATCACCGGCAGGTTCATTTCCTCGGCGGTGGCTTCGACGGCGGCGACGATTTCTAGGTAGTCGTCGAGGGCCTGGGTCGGCGGCATGAAGATGTACAACCTGCCAGCGCGCGGCTCGGCGCACATGGCCAGGCGGGTGATCCAGCCGGCCGATTCCTGGAAGCCGGGCGGCGTGTCGGTCGGCTTGTTCCACGGATGGCTGCGGCCGTCCGGTCCGCCGCGGCCTGCGGCCGATGTCCGGCGCGCCTGCTGGCGCGGCTCGGCCGCACCCCGAGCGCCGCCGACGCGGCTGCGCAACGCGCTGTAGCTGGCCAGCGGGTCGGTGGCCGTCTCGGCATCCGGCGGATTGACGTAGGGGTAATCGCTCTGCGCGGTCCACGGCTGCGAGTCGATGGGCAGGCGGTAGCCCATCGGCGAATCGCCGGGGAACAGGTAGCAGCGCTCGGCGCGCAGGAACCACGGGCCAGTCTGCCACTCGCCGCGGACATTTTTCATGATCGGCAGCGTATGGCCGACGACATGACTGAGTCCCTGGGTGAACACCTTGG
>DASUZG010000468.1:0-3796 GCA_036376995.1 Azonexus sp.
GTGTATTCGGCGACCGGCAGGCGGCCATGCACCAGCGCGCTCAAGGCCGCGCCGCGCGCCTGGCCGAGCAGCAGCGTCGATTGCGGATTGACGTTGACGAACACTTTTTCCACCGCCGACTGGTCCGGCCGGTAGGTGGCGATCACTTCGCTGATGCCGGCGAACAGCGTGGCAATGCGCTCGGGCAGGCCTTCCTTGTCGTTCGACTTGATGCAGCCGCTGGCGACATAGACGAGCTGGTTGCCATGCTTTTCGATGACGCCAAAGCCGGTCACCCGCAGGCCGGGGTCGATGCCGAGAATGCGCGGCGCGCTCACTTGCCCGCCCGGCCGACGAGATAGACGCCGCCGACGGCCAGCGCCATGCCGAGCATCGCCGCCGGCGTCAGCGCCTCGCCGAACATCGCCCAGGCGATCAGCGCCGTGGTCGGCGGCGTCAGGTAGAAGAGGCTGGCGACATTGACCGCGCTACCGGAGCGGATCAACAGGTTGAGCAGGCTGATGGCGCCGAGCGACAGGACCAGCACCAGCCAGGCCAGGGCGAACACGAAGTCGCCGGTCCATTCGACCTGATAGCCTTCGACCAGCCCGACCGCCAGGCCGGTGACCAGGGCGGTCGGCACGAACTGGATCAGCGAGCCGGTGCGCAGGTCGAAGCGGGCGCAATAACGTTTCTGGTACAGCGTGCCGGCGGTGATGCCGAACAGCGCGACGATGGCCGGCCACAGCATGGCCCCCAGCTGCGCCTCGCCGAACTTGCCGGCGACGACCAGCGCGACGCCGATGAAACCGAGCCCCAAACCGCCCCATTGGCGAGCGCTCACTTTCTCGTTCAGCAGCCAGCCGGAGCCGAGCGCCGTCAGCAACGGCTGCATGCCGACGACCAGCGCCGTGACCCCGGCCGGCAGGCCGTGCTTGATCGCCATGAACACGCCGCCCAAGTAGATGGCATGGACCAGCACGCCGGACACCGCGATATGCAGCCACTGCGCCGGCTGGCGCGGCCACGGCGCCCGCGTCGCCAGCACGATGACCGCCATCAGCGCGATCACGAAGCCGTAGCGGGTGAGCAGGAAGGACAGCGGCGCCGCGTGCGGCAGGCCGTACTTGGCGCCGATGAAGCCGGTGCTCCACAGGAACACGAACAGGAAGGGATAGAGGCGCTGCATCAGCGAAGCGGCCGCCGGCGCGCCGCGGCGCTCAGTTGCACGTGGCGCGGCAGGCGGCGGCGTCGGCGGCGCAGGCCTTGGCGTCGGCGACCGAACAGGTCTCGCGGGTGCGGTAGGTGAAGTTGATGCCTTGCGGGTAGCTGCAGACGACGCGGGCGATCTTGCCCTGCATGGCGAGCGCGATGCCGCTCGGCTTCAGGGTCCGCCACTGCGCCGCAGGCAGGTCGCAGGAGACGTAGCCGTCGAACTTGCCATCGGCCGACTCCCACAGCGCCAGGTTCTTCAGCTTGCGATAGTCGGCATAGCGGATGCAGGGATCGGTCTTGTTGCCGTAGGCCATGGCGTTGTCGCTGCAATAGCCGGTGTAGGTGTATTGCAGTTCTTCCTCGGTCGGGCAGCCGTTGACCTGGGTCAGCGTGGCCAGATCGGGACAGGACAGTTCCGTGGCCGCCACGGACAGGCTCAGCAAGGCGCCCAGCGCGCCGCACAGGGTGAATCGGTTCATCATCCAGGCTCCTTGCCGGGTCATCGGCTTATTCGTCCATCACCGCCGTGGTGTAGATTTCCTGCACGTCGTCGAGGCCTTCCAGGGCGTCGAGCAGCTTCTGCATCTTCACCGCGTCCTCGCCGACGAACACGTTCTCGCTTTCCGGCTTCATCGTCACTTCGGCGAATTCCGGCGTGAAGCCGGCAGCTTCCAGCGCGTCCTTGACCGCCAGGAAATCGCCCGGCGCGGTCAGCACCTCGATCGAGCCGTCGTCGTTGGTGGCCACGTCCTCGGCACCGGCCTCGATGGCGGCATCCATCAGCGCCGCCTCGTCGGTGCCCGGGGCGAAGATCAGCTGGCCGCAGTGCTTGAACTGGAAGGCGACGCAGCCGTCGGTGCCCATGTTGCCGCCGTACTTGTTGAAGGCGTGGCGGACTTCGGCGACGGTACGCGTCTTGTTGTCGGTCAGGCAATCGACCATGATCGCCGCGCCGCCGATGCCGTAGCCTTCGTAGCGGATCTCGACGTAATCGACACCTTCGAGCTCGCCGGTGCCCTTCTTGATCGCCGTGTCGATCTTGTCTTTGGGCATGTTGACCGCCTTGCCCTTGTCGACGGCGACGCGCAGGCGCGGATTGAAGCTGATGTCGCCGCCGCCCATCTTGGCCGCGACGGTGATTTCCTTGGCAATCTTGGAGAAGGCGGCGCCGCGCTTCTCGTCCTGGCGCCCCTTACGGTGCTGGATGTTGGCCCATTTGGAATGACCCGCCATGATGTAGTTCCCGAATGCAGATAACGAAGAAGCCGCGATTTTACCCGCCCGGCTGCTTCCCGTCAGGCCGGCGGGCGTTGCTAGAATGACCGGATAATTTTTCGAGGAGCCTGCCGCCATGTCCGAACCCCTCTACCTCGCCAAATCCGAAGACAGCTATCCGGCGCTGCTGCCGGCCATGGCCAACCGCCACGGCCTGATCACCGGCGCCACCGGCACCGGCAAGACGGTGACCCTGCAGTCGATCGCCGAGCGCCTGTCGTTTGCCGGCGTGCCGGTGTTCATGGCCGACGTCAAGGGCGACCTGTCGGGCATGGGCGCCGCCGGCAACCCGTCGGAGAAGCTCCTGCAGCGCATCGCCGAGCTCGGTCTCGAAGGCTTCCAGCCCTATGCCAACCCGGTCGCCTTCTGGGATGTCTTCGGCCAGGGCGGCGTGCCGGTGCGCGCCACCGTCTCCGACATGGGGCCGCTGCTCTTGGCCCGCCTGCTCAATCTCAACGACACGCAGACCGGCGTGCTGCAGCTGGTATTCAAGATCGCCGACGATCAAGGCCTGTTGCTGCTCGATCTGAAGGATTTGCGCGCCATGGCCCAGCACGTCGGCGACAACGCGGCGCAGTACAAGACCGAGTACGGCAATGTCGCCGCCACCTCGATCGGCGCCATCCAGCGCGGCCTGCTGACCCTCGAGGAGCAGGGCGGCGACCTGTTCTTCGGCGAACCGATGCTCGACATCGCCGACCTGATGCAGGTCGACGGCAACGGCCGCGGCGTCATCAACGTGCTGTCCGCCGAAAAACTGATCCACGCGCCGGCGCTTTATTCCACCTTCCTGCTCTGGCTG
Source organism: Azonexus sp. (assembly GCA_036376995.1). Lineage (GTDB taxonomy): Bacteria > Pseudomonadota > Gammaproteobacteria > Burkholderiales > Rhodocyclaceae > Azonexus. Next base: position 3,272 of record DASUZG010000468.1, read on the forward strand.
CTGGCCGAACTGTTCGAGCAGCTGCCGGAAGCCGGCGATCTGGAGAAGCCGAAGCTGGTTTTCTTCTTCGACGAAGCCCACCTGCTGTTTACCGACGCGCCGCAGGCGCTGGTGGACAAGGTCGAGCAGGTGGTGCGGCTGATCCGCTCGAAAGGCGTCGGCGTCTTCTTCGTGACGCAGAACCCGCTCGACGTGCCGGAAAAGATCCTCGGCCAGCTCGGCAACCGCGTCCAGCATGCGCTGCGCGCCTTCACGCCGCGCGACCAGAAGGCGGTGCAGGCCGCCGCCGAAACCATGCGCGCCAATCCCCAGTTCGACGCGGCCACGGCCATCACCGAACTGGGCGTCGGCGAAGCGCTGGTCTCCTTCCTCGACGAGAAAGGCCGACCGAACGTCGTCGACCGCAGCATCATCTTCCCGCCGGCTTCCCGGCTCGGACCGCTGACCGCCGACGAGCGTCAGGCCGTGTTGCAGGCCTCGCCGCTGCTGGCGGTCTACGGCCAGACGGTCGACCGCGAATCGGCT
>DASUZG010000469.1:0-3157 GCA_036376995.1 Azonexus sp.
TACACCTTCCCCGTCCGCCCCGGTCGCCGCCCGTCCGGCGGCGCCGCCTCAGAAGCCGATCTTGCGGCTGCGTCCCATGCGGGCCAGATCGAAATCGCGTGCTTCGAGTTCGTTGCGGCCTTCCAGCTTGGCCGTGCCGAACGCCGCCAGCAGGCGCTTCTTCATATCGCGCGGCGGCAGTGCGCCGATCCGTTCCAGCACCTCGTCGCCGGCTTCCGGCGGAAAGCCCCAGTCGTGCTCGCGGACGATCTCGCGGTACAGCGCGGCGGCGATGCTGCGCGCGGCGTCATGGTCCGGGCGCGGCACTTCATAGACGTTCATGCGGTTGAGGATCGGTTCCGGGATCGACCGTTCGTCGTTGGCCGTGGTCACCCACAGGATGTGCGAGGCGTCGATGTCGATGTCGATGAACTCGTCCTTGAAGGCGCGCGCGGTGTCCTTCTCGAGCAGGCTGTACAGCGCGCCCATCGGGTCGTAGCGCGAATCGCCGCCGGCCTTGTCCACTTCGTCGAGCACCACGATGGGGTTGGCGAAGTCGCCATGCACCAAGGTGTGCGCCACCTTGCCCGGCTTGGCGTTGTTCCATTGCGAGGAAGCGCCGGACAGCACCCAGCCGGCGGTCAGCGCGCTCATCGAGATGAACTCGTGGCCGGTGCCCAGCTTGACGGCCAGCTCGCGGGCGAAGTGGGTCTTGCCGATGCCCGGCTCGCCGAGCAGCAGGATGGGCGTGAAGCTCATCGGCTCGTTGCCGGCCACGGAGAGGGCGATGTATTTCTTCAGGTCGTCGATGACCTCGGCGAAGTTGGGACAGCTGTCGTAGAGGTCGTCGATCATGTCGGCGCCGTTGGGCCGGACCAGGAAGCGCCCGCCGCCGCGCTGGCGCATCTTCTCGTAGTAGGCGGCGAGGGCCTCGTTGCGGTTGCCGGCCGCTTCTTCCATCGCCCGTTCGATGTCGGCGACGTGGTAGATGGTGCGCTCCTCGGCGACCGAGAGGCGGATGTCGTGGCTTGCCATGATGACTTCCTCCCTGTGCGGCCGGCACCCTTCGTGGGGGTGTCGGCCAAAAGGTTGAGTACAGTGCTACGACAAGTTCAAAGCATATCCCGTTCCAGAAAACCGGACGGGCGGTCGCTTATGGCATCCAGAAGGAGGCTTTCTGGTCGACCCGGGTGTCCGGGTTGGCATCGTCGACGATGGTGAAGGTGATCGGGTGCGAGCCGCTGCCGACGCTGCCCGGTTCGGCGGCGATGGTGACCGACAGGTCCTGCATGCCGGCGCTCGGCACGCTGGCCGTGTCCTCGCCCTGCACGCGGATGCCGGGCAGGCCCTGGACGCTGATGCGGAAGCGGCGGTCCTGCTCGCTGGCATTGGTCAGGTGCAGCTGGAAGGTGTTCTCGATGGCGCCGCTGTCGCCCTCGCGGTACAGCGCGGCGCGGTCCTTCTGGATGCCGACCTTGAGCGGCGTCTTGGTCGCCAGCGACCAGCCGACGGCGCCGCCCAGTGTCAGGAAGGCGACAAGATAGAGCACGGTGCGCAGGCGGGCGGCGCGGCGGATGATCTGCGGCCGCGTGTAGTGGTGTTCGACGGCATTCTCGGTCGCGTAGCGGATCAGGCCGCGCGGGTACTGCATCTTGTCCATGACCTGGTCGCAGGCATCGACGCAGGCGGCGCAGCCGATGCATTCGAGCTGCAGGCCGTCGCGGATGTCGATGCCGGTCGGGCAGACCTGGACGCAGATGCCGCAGTCGATGCAGTCGCCCAGGCCGATGGCGCGCGGATCGGCGGTCTTCTTCGGGCGGCTGCCGCGCGGGTCGCCGCGCTCGGCGTCGTAGGCGATGATCAGCGTGTCGCGGTCGAACATCACGAACTGGAACTGGGCATACGGGCAGATGTACTTGCACATGTGCTCGCGCATGAAGCCGGCCATGCCGTAGGTGGCGGCGCCGTAGAACAGCACCCAGAAGATTTCCCAGGGGCCGATGCTGCCCTGGCCGATGCTGGCCAGCAGCTCGCGCATCGGCGTGAAGTAGCCGACGAAGGTCAGCCCGGTCCATAGCGAGATCAGCAGCCACAGCCCGTGCTTCAGGGATTTCTTGCCGACCTTGAGCGGGGTGCGCGGGCCGGCGTCGAGCTTCATCCGCTGCGGTCGGTCGCCCTCGATCAGTTTCTCGATCCACAGAAAGATCTCGGTGTAGACGGTCTGCGGGCAGGCGTAGCCGCACCACAGGCGGCCGGCGACGGCGGTGAACAGGAACAGCGCCAGGGCCGAGAGCAGCAGCAGGAAGGTCAGGTAGATGGTGTCCTGCGGGTAGAGCACCAGATCGAAGATGTAGAAGCGCCGCTGATCGAGGTCGAACAGCACCGCCTGGCGGTCGTTCCACGGCAGCCAGCAGAGGCCGTAGAAGATGATCTGGGTCAGCCAGACGAAGAAGATCCGCCAGTTCTGGAAAGTGCCGCTGATCGAGCGCGGATACACCTTGGCGTTGGGGTCGGTCACCGCCTTGATCGGGATGACCTTGTGTTTCGCAGTTTCTTTTACCATGACGCCAGTGTGGGTAATGCCGGAGGGTTCATAACATGTATAATTTTTGCAGCTTATGGTAACAACGAACCTCCAGACCATGCAATGCCGGGGGCCGGCCCGATGCGACTGAGCAGTTTTTCCGATTACAGCCTGCGCCTGCTGATGTATCTCGGCATCCATGCCGGCCGGCTCGCCACCGTCGGCGAAATCGCCGCGGCCTACGGCATTTCCGACAATCACCTGACCAAGGTCGCGCACCACCTGGGCCGCCTCGGCTATGTCGAGACGCTGCGCGGCAAGGGCGGCGGCCTGCGCCTCGGCCGGGCCGCGGCCGAAATCCGCGTCGGCGAGGTGATCCGCGGCACCGAGGGCGATTTCGCGCTGGTCGAGTGCTTCGCCACCGGCCGGCAGTGCCAGATCCACGGCGCCTGCCGGCTGCCGCCGATCCTCGACGAGGCGCTGGCGGCGATGTTCGCGGTGCTCGACCGCTACACCCTGGCCGACCTGCTGCTGCAGCCGGAAGGCCTGTGCCGGGTGCTGCCGCCGGCCGACTGAGCGCCGCCGCCGGTTGCGCGGCGGCCCGATTGCCGGCATTGTGCAGGCGTTTTTTCCGGAGTCCGCCCGATGGAACGC
>DASUZG010000470.1:0-3656 GCA_036376995.1 Azonexus sp.
CAGCCCCCAGTGCGGCTCGTAGACCGGGCCGCGAAAATACCGGCCGTCGGGCGAGAAAGTCGGCGCCGCCAGCCGGCGGTCCTTCATCTGCAGCAGTTCATCGACCCACTCCGGCGCCTGCGCCCCCTTGCCGATGTAGACCAGCGTCCCGACCAGGTTGCGCACCATGTGATGCAGAAAGGCCGAAGCGGCGAAATCGAAGACGACCATCGCACCGCACTGGCGGACCGCCGCGTGCGTCATCAGCTTGACCGGCGACTTGGCCTGGCATTCGGCGGCGCGAAAAGCGTAAAAATCATGTTCGCCCGGCAGGCGCGCGCAGGCATCCTGCATCGCCGCCAGATCGAGCGGCAGGTGGAACCAGCCGACCCGTCCCTGCCACAGGCCGGGCCGTTGCGGCCGGTTGAGCAGCAGATAGCGATAGCGCCGGCCGTAGGCGCTGAAGCGCGCATGGAACTCGTCGCCCACCGGCTGCGCCCAGCGCACCGCAACGCCTTCCGGCAAATGCGAATTGACGCCGCGCACCCAGGCGCTGAGCGGACGCTCGACCGGCGCATCGAAATGCACCACCTGCTGCGTCGCATGCACACCGGCATCGGTCCGGCCGGCGCACAAGGTACCGACCCGCCGACCGGCGATGGCGGCCAGCGCCGCTTCCAGCGCATCCTGCACCGTCCCGCCGCCAGACTGGCTCTGCCAGCCACGGAACGCCGTGCCGCAGTACTCGACCCCCAGGGCGACTCTCATGCGAGCAACGCTCCGCCCAATGCCGTGGCTGCCACGGCGACCAGCATGCTGTCGCGTACCGCCCACGGCGGCAGCACGAGATGCAGGATGTCCGGCCCCGCGGCCGGCATGGCTTCGGCGCGCAGCATGCGCCGCCAGCCGCCTTTCTCCGGCGCCACCTTGAGATGATCGAGGACCAGCGCCAGGCGGACGACCAGGCGCTCGGTGTCGAGCCCGAGGGCACGACCGGGATGCAGCAGCCCCCACAGGGCGCTGACCAGGCCGTCCCGGCCGAGGCGATGGAACAGCCAGGCCAGGCAGCCGAGCATGACGATCAGCCGCAGCGCGTGCAGGTTGGCATCGGCGATGCCTTCGTAGGTCGGCGCCCAGGGATGGTCCTGGAAGGCCTCGCCGGGCACGTTATAGGCCAGGATCAGCCACAGCGTCAGCAGCAGCCAGCGGGCCCGCCGGATGTAGCCCCACCACGGACGCCAGAGCCCGCCGCCAGCCAGCAGCAGGCCGGCGGCCAGCAGCAGCACGCCGTCATAGCCGAGGGCTTGCAGGGCCAGCACGGCGGCCAGCCAGAGGATCAGGGCACAGGACGGATGCAAGACGACTCCCAAAATGCACATGGCCCCTCGCGGGGCCATGTGCCATTCGCAAGCCGCGATTCTACTCGCCTATGCGGGCAAGTATCGTCTGGGCCTGTTCGACGAGGTCGGGCGAACCTTCGCCGAGCACTTCCTGCAGCAGCTCGCGCGCCCCTTCGAGATCACCCATTTCCTCGTAGGCCTTGGCCAGATCGAGCTTGGTATTAACCTCTTCCCACTGCGCATCGTGGGCGGCGGGTGCTTCCGCCGGCGTTTCGGCAACGGCTTCGGCCACTGCCGGCTCGGCGCCGAGATCAAGATTGATCGAACCGATATCGAATTCCGGCGGCGTCATCGGCTGGCCAAGGAATACGGAGTCACCCAGATTGACATCGAACTCGACGGAATCGGCGTCGGATACCGGGCTGATCAGCGTCTGCACCAGCTTCTGCTCGTCGGGCAACGGTTCGCCATCCAGCGACAACGGTTCGACCTCGGTGGCATCGCCGAGCTCGCCAACGGCCATGGGGTTGAGCAAGGTTTCCGAACCGAGGCTCTCGTCCAGCGGATTGACCATCGTTTCGGTAGCCGCCGTATCGACCTCCAGCGCGAAGTCGGTGGCCGGTAGGTCGGCCGCCGGCTGTTCCGGCTCCTGTTCGGCATCGGCAGCACCGCCGCCGATGAAGGTGCTGGCCGCCGCTTCCATATGGAAATCGACATCCGCTTCCGTCGGCAACGGCATTACCAGCGTTCCCTCCGGCGAGAAATCGTGGCCGCCGCCATCGTTCGTCTCCAGCGCCGGAGCCGGCTGATCGCCGAATTCGAGAATGTTGGCGCTATCGTCCGACAGGCGCAGTTCACCGACTTCGGTAGCTGCCGCCGGCGGCGCCACTTCGCCGGAAATGTCGAAATCGAGCGCGGTGCCGGCATCGGCCATCGCCAAGGTGTCATCGAACGCAAGATCATCCGCCACCGGTGCTTCCGGCTCGCTGACTTCCACGACCGGCGTTTCGGCTTCCGGCAGGCCGAGATCGAAATCCAGGCTGCCCAGCTCGAGCGGCGCCTCGGCCACTTCCGGCGCCGGAGCTTCGACCGGGAGTTCCGGCAAGGTCGGCTCGCCCAGCACCAGGGTGTCGCGCTCGACGCCCTCGTCCGTCTCGACGGCGGAGTCGATGGCCGGCTCATCGGCCGACAGGGCGGCCTGCGCCAGCGCGCCCGCGGCCACGGCGGCAGCGCCGGCCCGGGCTGCCTCGGCCGGCGAAACGATCATCGTGGCATCGGCGTCAAAGGCCGGCGCCTTGGGTGCCGCACCGGAGTACAGCGGATTCTGCGGATCGAGAGCGACGCCGAGGGCAGCGACCTTTTCCCACTCCGGACCGACACCGCCGGTCTGCGCATACAGTTCGCCGGCCAGCGTCTCGAACTGCTTGACGCTGCGGCGGTTGGCGTAGATTTCGAGCAGCTTGGCATGGATCGCCAAGCGCTGCGGATCCTTCTGCATGGCTTCGAGCAGGATTTCCTCGGCCTGCGTATCGCGGCCGTAGGCCATGTAAACATCGGCTTCGGCCACCGGATCGACTTCATCGGTATCGATGGTGCCCGGCCCGGTCTGGCTGAAATCGCCGGTCTGCGGCGGTGTATTGCCGGTATCGACACTCTGCCCGCCGGTCATGCGGAAGACCGAATTCGGACCGAGGCTGGAAGGACCGGGCGCCGCAGTGGTTTCCAGCGCCGCCCCTTCGGTGCGGCGACGGCGGTATACGAGGTAGCCGGCCAGCAGGGCCAGGATACCGGCGCCGCCGGCCAACGGCAGCGGATCTTCGAGAATCGTGTCGACCAGGCTGGGCTCGGGTTCCGGCGGCGGCGGGGCCTTCGGCGGAGTTGCCGGTTTCGGCGGCTTCGGCGGCTCGACCGGCTTGGCAGCCTCCGGCGCCTTGGCGGCCTCGGCTGCGGGTGCCGGCTCGGCCGGTTTGGCGACAGCGGGCTCCGCGGCCTTCGGCGGCTCAACGACGGGCGCTGCCGGCTCGGCCGGCTTCGGCGACTCAGCGGCCTTGGCCGGTTCAGCCGGTTTCGGCGCCTCCTTGCGGGCTGCCTGCTGCTGCAGTTCGGCCAATTGCAGATTCTTCAGTTCGACCAGTTTCTGCAGTTCGGCGACATTCTTTTCGAGCAGTGCCAGACGATCCTGGGATTCCTTGAGCGCCTTGTCGCGGGCAATGCGGTCGGCTTCGGCCTCGGCGGAACCCTTGCCGGCGACGGCACCGGGAGCCGCCACATCGGTACGGGCGACCTTGACCTGATCCTTGCTCTGTTCTGCCGGCACCGGCTTGTCCTGCACCCGGG
>DASUZG010000471.1:0-3457 GCA_036376995.1 Azonexus sp.
CCAAGGTGGCGCGCGGCTGGGATGTCTTCGCCCGCGTCAATAACGTCTTCGACAAGCGCTACGCCACGGCCGCCGCGCTGGCCGAGAATCCCTTCGCCGCCAACGGCAGCTTCCAGAGCGACTCGGAAGACTGGCGCCGCGAAACCTTCGTCGCCCCGGGCGCGCCGCGCGCCGCCTGGCTCGGCGTGCGCTACAGCTTCGACTGACCATGGCTCGCCGCCTGAACCTGCATACCCGCATCGGCCTGGTCCTCACCGGCCTCGCCGCCAGCCTGCTGCTGGTGCTCGCCGGTGTCTGGCTGCACGGCGCGCGCCAGGGCATCCACGAGGAAGTCGAGGCCGCCAGCCGGGTTTCCGAGCAGTGGCTGACGGCGCTGGCCGGCGAACTGCAGATGGCGCCGGCCGAACGCCTGCTGGCCGTGGTCCGCCCGCTCGGGCGCATCCGCGCCAACGAACTGCAAGTGCTGGCCGCCGACGGCCGCCTGCTGTACCGCTCGCCGCCGCCGACCTACAAGGCCGGGCGGCAGGTGCCGGCCTGGTTCGCCGCACTGCTGCAGCCGCAATTGCATCCGCGCGAACTGTCGGTCGGCGAACTGCGCCTGGTGCTGCAGCCCGATGCTTCGCGCGCGCTGATCGATGCCTGGGACGATCTGCTGGCCCTGGCCGGCTGGGCGCTGGCCCTGCTCGGCGCGCTGTTCGCGCTGAGCCGGCGAGCGCTCGACCGCGCATTGCGCCCGCTGGAGCAGGTCATGCAGGCCCTCGACCGCACCGGCCGCGGTCGCTTCGACACCCGCCTGCCGCTGTTCGCGACGCCCGAACTCGACCGCCTGGCACGCGCCTTCAACGGCATGGCCGACCGCCTGCAGGCGGCCGTTGACGACAACGTGCGCCTCGAAACCGAGCAGGAACTGGCGCAGCGCCTGCAAGCCCGGCTCGAAGACGAGCGCCGCCTGATCGCCCGCGAACTGCACGATGAACTGGCCCAGGGCATCACCGCGGTGCGTGCCCTGGCCGGCGCCATCGTCCAGCGCAGTGCCGAGCAGCCGGCGCTGGCCGCTCCGGCGCACAGCATCGTCGCCGTCACCGGCGAGCTGCAGGACGGCGTCCGGACCATCCTGCACCGCCTGCGGCCGCTGCCCGGCGCCGGCCTCGGTGCGGCGCTGGAGCAGCGGCTCGCCGCCTGGCGCAGCCAGCACCCGGCCATCGCACTGCAGGCCGACCTGTGCCTCGGCACTGCGCCGCTGGCCGACGAACTGGCACAGGCCGTGCTACGTATCGTCCAGGAAGGGCTGACCAATGTGGTCCGCCACGCCGCGGCGAGCCGGGTCGAGTTGTTTGTCGGCCGCACGGCTGATGGTCTGCAGGTGCGCCTGGCCGACAACGGCCGTGGTCGCGACGGCCGGCCTTCGGCGGCGGCCGGCTGCGGTGTCGGTCTGGCCGGCATGACCGAGCGCGTGGCCGGGCTCGGCGGCAGCCTCGAATTCACCACTCCGGCCGGCGGCGGCTTCTGCCTGCTCGCCTGCCTGCCGGAGCCAACCCTCGTGGAGGAAGTGTCATGAACAGCAATCTGAATGGTGTCCGGGTCCTGCTTGCCGACGACCACGCCGTCGTCCGCCTCGGTTTTCGCCTGCTGCTCGAAGGGGCGGGAGCGATTGTCGTCGGCGAGGCGGGCGATGGCGAAAGCGCCATCCGCGCCTATGCCGACCTTTCGCCCGACCTGCTCGTCATGGATGTCTCGATGCCCGGCATCGGCGGCCTGGCGGCGCTCGAACGCCTGCTCGTCTGGGAAGCGAAGGCCAAAGTGCTGATGCTGTCGGCCCATCACGACGACATCGTGCCGGTGCGCGCACTGCGCCTCGGGGCCTGCGGCTACCTGTGCAAGCGCGCCGATCCGAACGAATTCCTGCGCGCCGTCGGCCAGGTTGCCGGCGGGCGCCGCTACCTCGATCCGGAACTCGCGCAGACCGTCGCCCTGGCCCAGCTGACCGGCTCGGCCAACCCGGTCGAGACGCTGACCGAGAAGGAGCTGGCGGTGTTCCTGAAGCTCGCCGAGGGCCGTTCGGTCAACGACGTGGCCGGCGACTTCTGCCTGAGCCCCTCGACGGTCGGCACCCACCTCTATCACATCAAGCAGAAGCTCAATGTGCAGAACGCCGCCGAGCTGACCCTGGTCGCCGTGCGCAACGGCCTGATCGAGGCCTGATTGGACGCCGATCCGCTGTTCCCCCCGAGCCAGCCGGTCTATGTCCGCCAGATGGCGGTCGGCGACGGCCACCTGCTGTACGTCGAGGAATGCGCCGCCCGCTACGGCGTGCCGGTGCTCTTCCTGCACGGCGGGCCGGGCAGCGGCTGCTCGGCGACGCAGCGCCGGCTGTTCGACCCGCAGCGCTACCACGCCGTGCTGTTCGACCAGCGCGGCTGCGGCCGCAGCCGGCCGCTCGGCAGCCTGGAGGCCAACACCACGGCGCACCTGGTTGCCGACCTCGAATACCTGCGCGAAGCCCTCGGCATCCCGGCCTGGATCGTCTTCGGCGGCTCCTGGGGCAGCCTGCTGGCGCTGGCCTATGCCCAGCAGCACCCGGCCAGCGTGCGCGGCCTGGTGCTGCGCGGCATCTTTTTGGGCTCGGCCGAGGAAATCGAAGCCTACGTGCAGGGCCGCCACGGCGTCGCCCCGGAAGCCTGGCAGACCTTCGCCGCAGCCGTTCCGGCCGATGAGCGCGACGACCTGCTCCGCGCCTACGCCCGGCGCATCCTCGCTCCCGAACTGAGCATCGCGGTGCCCGCCGCCCGCGCCTGGCTCGATTACGAACGGGCGCTGATGGCCGACGCGCCGCTCACCGAACCGCTCAACGCCGGACAACTGGCCAAGACCCGCATCCAGATGCACTACCTGACTCAGGACTGCTTCCTGGCCCCCGGCCAGTTGCTGGCCGGCATCGACCGCCTGCGCCACATCCCGGCCGCCATCGTCCAGGGCATGGCCGACCCCGTCTGCCCGCCGCAGACTGCCGAACGCCTGCACCGCGCCTGGCCGGAAGCGACCTGGCTCCCGGTGGCCGGCGCGGGCCACGGCGGACTGTCGGGGCCGCTCGCCAAGGCCTGCATCAAGGCGTTGGGGTGGGTGGCGGAGGGGGGGAATGGGTGAGGGGGCGAGTCATGTGACCGGCTGGAATCGACCCTATGCGGCCATTGGCCGCTCGAAGAAGCGGACGTTTGACCGTGATGATATGCACTTTAAGAAGGGTAGACTCAGGCTACCCATATGTGAAATAGAGCCGCACCAAAGAAGGTCCATGCAAACCAGTCGGACACCGCAAATGCATGGACATATGCCAGTTCGTTGTTTCGTCGGTCGTAGTGGTCGATGACTTCAGCAACTAGCTTGGTGGTGACACAACAGATGGCTCCGAACATGAGCCAAGCTCCAATGCCCGTGAAATGAACTCCTCCTCCCCCTT
>DASUZG010000472.1:0-3956 GCA_036376995.1 Azonexus sp.
CCCTGCCGGAGCTGCGCACATGAAAACCGCCCTGCTTGCCGCCGCCCTGCTGGCGGCCGCCATCCCGGCCGGCGCCCAGACGCCGCCGGCCACCGCCACGGCGATTTTTGCCGCCGGTTGCTTCTGGTGCGTGGAGAAGGATTTCGAGGAACTGCCCGGCGTCATTGCCGCCGAATCGGGCTATACCGGCGGCCACCAGGCCAAGCCGACCTACGAGCAGGTCAGCGCCGGGCGCACCGGCCATACCGAGGCGGTGCGCGTCACCTACGACCCGGCCAAGGTCAGCTACGGCAAGCTGCTCGAGCATTTCTGGCGCAACGTCGATCCGACCGTGCGCGACCGGCAGTTCTGCGATATCGGCAGCCAGTACCGCAGCGGCATCTACTGGCAGAACGAGGGCGAGCGCCGCGCCGCCGAGGCCAGCCGCGACGCGTTGCTGGCCAGCGGCCGCGTCAGGCAGATCCATACCGAGATCGCCGCGGCGGCGACTTTCTGGCCGGCCGAGGAATACCACCAGGACTATTACAAGAAGAATCCGCTGCGCTACAAGTTCTACCGTCACGGCTGCGGCCGCGACGCGCGCCTGGCCGAGCTGTGGGGCAGCCCGGCCCGCTAGACGGACCGGGCCGGCGCCGTTCAGGCGCGGAAGCGGGCCATTTCCTGGCCGATGGTTTCGGCCAGGCGGCGCAGGCTGCCGGCAGTGTCGGCATTGGCGCTGGCGGCGGCGTTGTTTTCCTCGGCCATCTGGGCGATGCGTTCGACGTTCTGGGCGATTTCGGTACTCGCCGCGGCCTGCTCGCGCAGCGCCACGGAAATTTCCGAGACCGCCTCGACCACCCGCTGCGACTGCTCCTGCACCTGGGCGATGGTGCTGCCGGCGTGCTGCGCTTCCTCAACGCCGGTGGCAACCCGGTCGACGCCGCGCTTCATGCTGCTGACCGCATTCTCGGTGCCGCTCTGGATGGCGGCGATCATGCCGGCGATTTCCTGCGTCGACTTGGCGGTGCGCTCGGCCAGCTTGCGCACCTCGTCGGCGACCACCGCGAAGCCGCGCCCGGCCTCGCCGGCCCGCGCCGCCTCGATGGCGGCATTCAGGGCCAGCAGGTTGGTCTGGTCGGCAATGTCCTTGATGGTGCCGACGATGGCCGAGATGGCCTCGGACTGCCGGCCCAGCGCCTCGACGGCATCGGCGGTCTGGTTCACCGTCTCGGCGATGTCCTTGATGTCGCCGACGACACGGCCGACGATGACCGCGCCTTCGGCGGCCACGGTGTCGGACTGGCGCGAGCAGTCCTGGGCGTCCTGGGCGTTCTTCGAGATGTGATCGACGCCGACCGTCATCTGTTCGACCGCCGCCGCCATGCTCGAGGCCGAGTCGCTCTGGGCGCTGGCGCTGACCGAGATCTGCTCGCTCGAACCGGCCAGTTGCTCGGCCGCCGAGCGCAGGGTCAGGACGTCGCTCTGGATGCGTCCGAGCATCTGCCGCAGGGCCGCCGCCATTTCGTTGAAGGCGCGGCCAGCCGCATGCAGCTCGTCGTCGCCCTCGGTATGGAACTCGACGGTCAGGTCGCCGTCGGCCAGGCGGTGGGCACCGCGCGAAAAGACATCGACGCTCTCGATCACCGAGTAATAGGTGCCGATGCCGAGATAGCCGACCAGGCCCATGATCAGCACCGACAGGCCGAGATTGAAGGCCAGGGTCTGCTGTGCCCCGGCCTTGCGCGCCTGCAGCTGCTGTTCGAACTGCGGGATCAGCGTCTCGAACATGATCTTGTAGCCGAGGTCGATGACCTGCGTGGTCTGCGCGAAATAGTCCTGCGGCGCCGTGGCGAACTTCTCGCCGAGGATGTCCTCGCGGACCAGTGCAAAAATCTTCTCGGCGCCGACGGTGAATTCCTTGGTCGGTCCGGCCAGCGAGCCTTCCAGGCTCGGCGCGAAGCGCATCACCTTGGCCAGGTTGTTGTTCTGCGCGCGCAGCGTGCCGGCCATCTGCGCCGTCAGCGCCGAGATGTCGATGCGCAGCTGCGGCGACAGCTCCTTGCGCGTCAGCACGCCGGTGCCGCGGGCCCGGGTGATGCCGAGCGGCTCGAGCATGGCCGGCATCTTGGTGACCACGGTATCCATGAAATAGTAGGTGTCCATCACCGGGTCCAGCGTAAGCTGCGTTTCGTCGGCGACATCGACCATGAACACCAGCGCGCGGTCGATCATTTCGCTGTGCCGCTTGATGTTTTCCGGCGCCGTCCAGCTCAGGCCGTCGCGGCGAATCGCCTGCCAGTCCTGGGTCAGCTGCTTCCAGGCCGGCATCTCGCGCAGGGTCGGCGACAGCGCCGCCGTCACTTCAGCCAGCGCCGCCTCGACTTCCTTCTCCTTGCCGGCGCGCCGTTCCTTCATCGCCTCGTTGCCGTTGAGCACGCCCGAGGACAGGCCGCGGTGCTGCTGCATGAACTGCACCATGCGGTTGACCGGCTTCAGCATCTGCAGGCCGGCCAGCTCCTGTTCGGCGGTATCGATGTCGCGCTTGAGATTGACGAAGACGGTAGCCAGCAGCACCAGCATGACCAGCGCCACGGCGGTGCCGAGCAGGAAGAACTTGCTGGTATAGCGCAAACGGTTCATCAGAACCGTTGCCGGTCGGAAAAATGTTCTCATCGTTACCCCCCTCGAGCCCCCGGCCCGCCTGAAACAGTTATCGGCGGCGGCAAATTAGCACAAGCCCCCCTGCCGCCACCCTTGCACACATCAAGTTTGCCCTGAGACACTGCCGGCCAGCGCCGGTTCAATCGACAGGCATATTTCGCCGCCGCCCGGCGGACTGGCGCAATCGCGCGAAGCGGGCCACACTGCGGTTGCGGCCCGTGGCTGTAAGAAATCGACCGGCCCGGGCGTCCAACGGACAGGCCGCGGCAAGTTCTGCCCGGCGCCCCCGACCCGCGAGGCGATTTCATGCAACTGCGCAAACTGGCCCTGCTGCTGACGATCGGTGCCGCCATCGCGGCCTTCTTCGCCTTCGATCTCGGCCGGCTGCTCAGCCTCGAGGCGCTCAAGGCACAGCAGGCGTCGATCGCCGCGCTGCATGCCGAGCAGCCGCTGGCCAGCGCTGCCGTCTACTTCCTGCTCTACGTCGCCGTCGCCGCCCTGTCGCTGCCCGGTGCCGCGCTGCTGACACTGGCCGGCGGCGCCGTGTTCGGCCTGTGGTGGGGCACGCTGATCGTCTCCTTCGCCTCGACCATCGGCGCCACGCTGGCCTTCCTCAGCGCCCGCTTCCTGCTGCGCGACTGGGTCGCCGGCCGCTTCGCCGGGCGCCTGGCGGCCATCGACGACGGCGTCCGGCGCGGCGGCGCATTCTACCTGTTTACGCTGCGCCTGGTGCCGGCCTTTCCCTTCTTCCTGGTCAATCTGCTGCTCGGCCTGACAGCGATGCCGACGCGCACTTTCTACTGGGTCAGCCAGCTCGGCATGCTGGCCGGCACCATCGTTTATGTGAATGCCGGCACCCGGCTGGCGCAGGTCGATTCGCTGGCCGGCATCCTGTCGCCGGCGCTGCTTTTGTCCTTCGCCCTGCTCGGCATCTTTCCGCTGCTGGCCCGGCAACTGGTCGAAGCCATCCGCCGCCGCCAGGTCTATGCCGGCTGGCGCAAGCCGCGGCGGTTCGAGCGCAACATGGTCGTCATCGGCGGCGGTAGCGCCGGCCTGGTCAGCGCCTACCTCGCCGCCGCGCTGCGCGCCAAGGTGACGCTGGTCGAGCGGCACCGCCTCGGTGGCGACTGCCTGAACACCGGCTGCGTGCCGTCGAAGGCGCTGCTGCGCTCGGCGAAATTCCTCGCCCAGCTGACGCGCAGCCGCGACTTCGGCATCGCCACCGCGCACGCCGATTTTTCCTTCGCCGAAGTCATGGAACGGGTGCAGGCGGTGATCCGCCGCATCGAGCCGCACGACTCGGCCGAGCGCTACCG